>NZ_JAKTIM010000044.1:0-64533 GCF_027855455.1 Acinetobacter sp. AOR01_HL
GTTGGAAGTGTATTGTCTGCAAGCGTCCAGGTGCCGTCACCATTGTTCACTGCCGGATAGTCAACGCCATCCACATTGACAACTACAGTTGCTGTTGGGTCACTTACAGTACCTGTTAATGCAGGTGTGCTGTCGTTAGTGAGTACATCATCAAGTGCTACTGTCGGCGCAACTGCATCAACCACTGCTGTTGCTGGGCCTGATGTATTGCCTGCTGGATCTTCTGTTACTGCTGTTACCGTATCACCATCATTTAAACCAGGGTTTGGCACAGTCCAAGTACCATCCGGTCCTGCTACAACACTTGCCGTACTACCATCTGGATAAGTCACAGTCACTGTTGAACCAGGTTCTGCTGTACCTGTAATTGGATCTGTCCCGTTAACCGGGTCAATCACTGGTGCTGAAGGAGCAGCTGTATCCAGTGTATAAGTTTGTGTATCGTTAACTGTGCTGCTATTACCTGCTGCATCAGTGAAGGTTACTTTAGCATCAATCGTTTTATCAGTATCAGCAACCAAACCGCTACCTGGTACACTTACTGTCCATGTACCTGCTGCACTGTCTACAGTTGCAGTATAAGTTACCCCATTAATAACAATTGTAACGGCTGTAGCAGCCGCATCTGAAGGAACGTTTTTCAATACACCTGTAATCGTGACATTGCCAGCCGCTTCTGATGCATTAATCACATTATCAGCTGTTACCGAATCAACAGCAAAATTAACACCATCCGTATTTGGACCAACTGCATCAACAATAGCTGTTCCTGGTCCTGATGTATTGCCAGCAGGGTCTGTTGCTACAGCTGTAACTTCATCGCCATCATTCAAACCTGGGTTTGGCACAGTCCAAGTACCATCCGGTCCTGCTACAACAGTTTTCGTACTACCGTCCGGATAAGTCACAGTCACTGTTGAACCAGGTTCTGCTGTACCTGTAATCGGGTCTGTTCCGTTAACAGGGTCAATCACTGGTGCATTTGGTGCAGTGGTATCAAGTGTATAAGTTTGTGTATCGTTAATACTGCTGCTATTACCTGCTGCATCTGTAAACGTTACTTTGGCATCAATTGTTTTATCTGCATCCGCAACTAAGCCACTGCCCGGTACACTTACTGTCCACGTGCCTGCTGCTTTATCTACAGTCGCATTATAAGTTACCCCATTAATAACAACTGTAACGGCCGTGTTGGCCGCATCTGCTGGAATGTTTTTCAAAACACCTGTAATGGTGACATTACCTGATGCTTCTGATGCATTAATCACATTATCAGAAGTAACAGGGTCAACCGAGAAAGTTACGCCACCGGTACTTGGTGGAGTGGTGTCAGCAGGTACTGAAGAATCATCATTACTATCATGATTTGATGCTGCAGCGATAATACCGCCTGCAACTAGTGGAATAGCAGCCCATAACCATGGGTTCACGCCTGCATCATGATAAAGTAGAGGCTCAATTGAAGAAATAGGTTGGTAAATAACATCAGATACCAACTCTTGTGGAGCTTCTGCTGGTAGAGCTGCTGGTAAATCTTCACCTAAAAGTGCTTGTGGTTCCACGTCACTGTCAGCATCTGAGTCCGCATCACTATCAGCATCTGCATCATTTTCAGCATCTTTGAATTTTGCCCAAATTAACTGTCCATTTTCATCTTGGAAAACCAGACTGTTATCTTTAGGCTCAGCTGTTCCACTAAAGAAGCCTTCAATAACAATAGTCTCGCCATTTTTCAGACGTATGACTGCATTGGTACCCTCCCTATTCACTACCAATACATCACTGGCAGCCACTTTCACCAACACAACTGACGCTTCTGAAAGTTTTGCAGAAGTTCCCTCTGTGGTTACCAAGGTTTTATGATTATCCTTGGCAATAATTTGTATCTCAGGCATATCTATATTCCTTTTATATTATTGATTTAAATGATTTTAAGTATAATTCTTTTTACTTAATGTTTTCGAGTTTTTGACCTACAACTTAAAAACATTAAGTAATGTGATCATTTTTACATTAAACACTTTAAAATAAAAAAACAAATACTAAAGTACTCAAAGAAAAAAAATTAATTAATACAAATTTTATATAAATAAAAATCTGATTTTTCTACTTATAATTTATTCAATGAGCTTATTAACTGTTTTATATATAAAACAAAATTAGTTTCTTATTATTGAACATTCATTGAAAATTATTTTAATTTAAATTTTTATATAACAAGTTTTAATATCTCAATAAAATAAAATATATTAATAATGATATATATAGAAAAAAAATGGCCTTAGATAATATTTTACTATTACACTAAAGCCTCATTTTTATATTCAAATAAAAATTATTTTTTTATTTACTTTTAGAAATTATCGGGACTTTCGAAACGTTTTACTTCTTGTAACTTATTTGGATCATGCATGGTTGCGATCCCGTCTTCTGTTTTTTGATCAACAATAACATCTGGGTTAAAGATAGTAATTGTTTCTCTTCCTAATGCATCTTCTCCAACTATATATTGAAAGCCACGGCGATTCATTTTATGGCATAGCTTTTGATAAAAGCCTTTAAGCCCTTCCGTTTCTTCATTAGGATTGTAATAAAACGCATTCATTACCGCAGGAAGTCCAAGTCCACATACTACACCAGATAACAATACGCTAATAAAGGTATATCCAATCAGAATACTACTATAAGGACTCAGCGCCGGAATATTCGCAACCGCCAAAATTAAAGCGAGTGAAATCCCTCCTCGAACACCACCCCAAGATAAAATAGTTAAACTACCATTGTAACTTTTAGTCTTACGCATTGTTGGGAAGAAAGCAAAAGACATAAAGTTGGCGGCAAAACGAGAAATATGCAGAATAAAGAAAGCAACTATTCCGCCTAAAATCAGGCTAAAGTTTAAGTCAAGAATAAATAACTCAAGGCCAATTAAGGTAAATAAGAATGAATTGATAATCCCTTCTACTGTATGCCAAAAATGGTTAACCTCTCTGATCTCACGCTCTTCGCGAATTTCTTTCCATTTATTGCCGACGATTAAACCACCAATTACGCAGGCAATCGGTGCGGATGCATGGGCAAATAGAGCCACCAAATATGCTCCGCTTGCAAGTAATGCAGTTGTTAAAATCAGGGATTCCATTTCGTGTTTACCACGCAATAAGCGTAAAGTACCTATCCCAAATGCCCACCCAATACCAACAGCAACCACAATTTCATAAAGCAAAGCTTCTAATGTCGCAACCAATGAAAAATGTTCACCCTGTAAAACATTCAGTAATGTCATAAATAAGGCAATACACATCGCATCATTAAATAAAGATTCTCCTTCTAATTTAACAATGAGATGATGAGGAGCACGAATTGAACTTAAAACACCTTTAATACCGATCGGGTCTGTTGCACCTAATGCTGCACCTAATAATAGAAGAACCAAAATTGGTACATGATGCCCAACTAACAATTGGAAACCGTAAAGTAAGCTACCAAACAATACAGCGCAGATTACCAAGGCAATAGTGGCTAAAATACTAATCTGTTTCCAATAGCTTCTTAGATCTGAAATTTTAAATTTAAGTGCTGAAGACGTCAGAATAAAGCAAATAACACCATTAATTAAAAAATCATAGAAATCGATATGACGTACTGCTTCCTCAATATTATGAATATTGATAGTAATGAATTGATTACCATTTAAAAGACTGGCTCCCCATTGCAAAATGAAGACAAAAATCGCAGAAACAAGAGGTACACCGATAGCCTGAGGAAAGCCCAAAATACGCTTATTAAATATGGTGGTCGCAATTGATAAGGCAAATACAACCGTAAATGCTTGTAATAAGAAAAAATTACCCATGAACACCCTTCTTCTGGGTCAATGACCAAATAAAAAATCTAGACAGCTGAACTGAACAGAACGAGAAAATAGACACCTCATGTGTGCCCAAGCAATTAAAAAGTTGAAATACAAGTTTAACGAATTACGTTAATCATTCTATCAATTAGTTAAATTTCTTAACATTAATTATGTTGGAGGGATGATTAAAAAGATGAGCCTACTTAAACACCTTGTAAACTCATCTTATTTATAGATTTAGATAGAATTATTAAAAGTATCGCATTGGCTAATATCACCGGTTTTTAAACCGACTTGGAACCAGTGCATTCGCTGTTCACTACTACCATGAGTAAAGCTATCCGGAACGACTTGTCCTGTTGCTCGTTTTTGTAAGTAGTCATCTCCAATTTTTTGCGCGGCATCCATTGCTTCCTCAACGTCCCCCTGCTCTAAAAACTGAGTACGCTGTTGATTATGATTGGCCCAGATACCCGCTAAACAGTCAGCTTGTAATTCTTGACGTACAGATAACTGATTACCTTCTCTTTGACTGACTTGTGCACGAGCCTGTTGTACTTGAGATGAAATACCAAGCAAAGTTTGAACATGATGTCCTACTTCATGGGCAACTACATAAGCTTGGGCAAAGTCCCCTGCCTGATCTTGTCTCGATAATTCTGTCTGATTTTGTTCGCCAGATATTCCCATTTGCTCACGCATATCTTTGAAGAATTCTGTATCGATATAAACCTTCTGATCTGCCGGGCAATAAAAGGGACCCATTGCAGACTGAGCTGTACCACAGCCTGACTGAATCATCCCACTAAACAAGACTAATTTTGGTGGCGTATAAGTTTTACCTAACTGTTTAAATATAGGAGTCCATGTATCCTCTGTATCGGCTAAAATCGTCCTAATAAAATCCGAAGCTTCTTTTTGCTCGGCTGTTAAACTTTCGGGTGCAGTTGCATTTGATTGTTGCGAAGCAGTGACCTGCTGCGTTGCCTGATATGCTTGTTGTGGGTCAACACCAAAAAATTTCCATGCAACAAATGCTACAACCAAACCAATAATACTAATACCACCTGCCCTAACACCGCCTCCACCTCGACGGTCTTCAACATTGGTACTGACTCGACGGCCTTTCCAGCGCATAATTTCCCTCTTCTTTGTAGATGGCCTGATTAACTAGAAGCTTTTGGCCACATTTTTTGTATCAAACTAACAATAAGCAATACTATTGCACCAGCAACAATTCCTATTGCAAAGTTAATAAGCGTTGGGGTTAAAGCACCAATGATGTTGCCTACAGCAGGTATAGTTTCCACATGGTCAACTGTATTTTCAGTGACATGATGGAGTAAAGGAATCGTATGATTAATAATCCCTCCACCTACCAAGAACATCGCAATAGTGCCGACGATAGACAATAACTTCATTAAAAGTGGCGCAAATGCAAGCAGCCCGCGACCAATAGTTTGTTTAAAAGAAGCAGCCTGTTTTGTTAAATATAGACCCAAGTCATCAATCTTAACAATCATGCCGACCAAACCATAAACGCCGATCGTCATCACAACTGCAATAATGCTGAGGACACTAACTTTAGTCATTAAAGTTGCAGTTGCCACAGTACCTAAAGAAATAACCACAATTTCAGCTGACAAAATAAAGTCTGTACGAATAGCTCCTTTCACTTTATCTTTTTCAAAAGTTGCCAAGTCTAACTCTTCACTATCAAACTCTTTTTGTGCTTCTTCTGAGGTTGAGGCTTTTTTATGTGTAATGGTATGAAGAACTTTTTCAACACCCTCATAACATAAGAATAGCCCGCCAAGCATTAATAAAGGATTAATCAACCAAGGAGCAATCACACTAATTAATAAAGCTAGAGGAACTAAAATGAGCTTATTAACAAAGGAGCCTTTAGCAACTTTCCACACAATCGGTAATTCGCGATCAGCACGGACACCTGTAACCTGTTGTGCATTTAAAGCCAAATCATCACCTAAAACACCAGCAGTTTTTTTTGCTGCCATTTTGCTCATTAAGGCGACGTCATCTAAAATTGTTGCAATATCATCTAGTAGTAAAAGTAAGCCACTTGCCATTTCTTATCCAAGTTTGTATTTATTAAACTATTGTAATATGATTTTTTTCAATTTTTGTAATTTTACTGAATAAATTCACAATATTATTTTAAGAAAAGTTTCCCCAATTGCTGACGAAAAAATTTTATTTCCCGTACAATAATGCCAATCTTTTATATTGCAGGGCTTATTATCCCTGATTAAGCCAATACCATAGTGGAATAAATAATGAGTAATGTTGATCAGCGTCCAATTATTTTGACAGGCGACCGCCCAACCGGACAACTTCATCTCGGGCATTTTGTCGGTTCTTTGCGTTCTCGTGTAGGTCTACAGGATAGCCATCATCAACATCTCTTATTAGCAGATGCACAAGCGTTAACAGACAATGCCGATAACCCAGATAAAGTTCGCCGTAACATTTTAGAAGTTGCTCTAGACTATTTAGCGGTAGGCATTGATCCAACTAAAACCACAATTTGTGTACAGTCATGCTTGCCTGCTCTGAATGAGCTTACAATGTTATATCTTAACTTTGTAACTGTAGCTCGTTTGGAGCGTAACCCAACCATCAAATCTGAAATTCAAATGCGTGGTTTTGAACGTGATATTCCTGCCGGTTTCCTTTGCTACCCTGTAGCACAGGCAGCTGATATTACGGCTTTTAAAGCGACTGTAGTACCAGTAGGCGAAGATCAAATTCCAATGATTGAGCAAACTAACGAAATCGTGCGTCGTGTAAACCGTCAAATTGGTCAAGACCTTTTACCTGAATGTAAAGCATTGCTTTCTAATATGGCTCGTTTACCTGGTTTTGATGGTAAAGCGAAAATGTCTAAGTCATTAGGCAATACCATTGTTTTAAATGCTTCTGACAAAGACATTAAAAAAGCTGTAAATGCGATGTATACCGATCCAAATCATCTTCGCATCGAAGATCCGGGCCAAGTTGAAGGAAACATTGTATTTACTTATTTAGATGCATTTGATCCAAATAAAGAAGAAGTTGAAGAGCTAAAAGCACACTACCGCCGTGGTGGTCTTGGTGATGGTACAGTTAAAAAACGTCTTGAAGGTGTACTAAAAGAATTAATTACACCTATACGTGAACGTCGAGAAGAACTTGCTAAAGATCCTGACTACATTATGGATGTTTTACGCCAAGGTACTGATAAATGTCGAATCATTACCCAGCAGACTTTGGACGAAGTTAAAGATGGCTTAGGCTTATTTAAGTTCTAATTTTTATATTAGAGATATAAATCAAAAAAGCCCTACGGGGCTTTTTTTTATAATTATATTTAGATTCAATAATTTAATTTTTTAGAATTTCTATATATTTATTATGATTCACACGCTTTTACCCTTTTAACGTGAAGTAACACTAATTAACGTGAACCTTAATGAACAAATAAGAATGCGTCACTAATATAACTTGAGTAGGTTGATATGAACCTCACGACATTTCTCCTTAAGCCGAAACTGTTTTTAACAGATTCGTTGTTCTACGCAGTGATCACCCCAATCATTGCGTTTTTTTTTGTCTTTTTTAACCAAATTATTCCTTATATCAATTTTATTTAACTTTTCAATAATACAAAAAAATACCGCATCATTTTTCAGATGCGGTATTTTTTAAAGATTCAAGGAAGCAATTAAGCTAAACCTTTCTCTTTTAATACTTGCAACATAGTTGAACCAAGCTCAGCTGGGCTACGAGTGTAAGCCATACCTGCTTTTTCAAATGCAGCGAATTTCTCTTCAGCAGTACCTTGACCACCAGAAATGATCGCACCAGCGTGACCCATACGCTTACCTTTAGGCGCAGTTACACCAGCGATGTAACCTACTACAGGTTTAGTCACGTTAGATTTGATGAATTCAGCAGCTTCTTCTTCCGCTGTACCACCGATCTCACCGATCATGATGATTGCATCAGTATCTGGATCGTCTTGGAACAATTGAAGAGCTTCAATTTGGTTCATACCTGGGATTGGGTCACCACCGATACCGATACAAGTAGACTGACCTAAACCAAGCTTAGTTGTTTGAGCAACAGCTTCATAAGTCAATGTACCTGAACGTGAGATGATACCAATACGACCTGGTTGGTGGATGTGACCAGGCATAATACCGATCTTACATTCACCTGGAGTGATCACGCCTGGGCAGTTAGGACCAACTAAACGAGTACCGTTACCGTTAGTTTCTAAATAGCGTTTTGCTTTAAGCATGTCGATTGTTGGAACACCTTCAGTGATCACAACGATTAGGCTAACCCCTGAATCAACCGCTTCAACGATTGAGTCTAAAACGAATGGAGCTGGTACATAGATTACAGATGCATCTGCATTTGTTTCACGTACAGCTTCTTTCATTGTGTTGAATACTGGTAAGTCAAGGTGAGTTGTACCACCTTTACCTGGAGTAACACCACCAACAACTTTTGTACCGTAGTCTAAAGCTTGTGCAGAGTGGAAAGTACCGTTTTTACCAGTAAAACCTTGTACCAATACTTTAGTGTCTTTATTAATTAATACGCTCATGATTGATACTCCCCTTACGCTTTAACTGCAGCTACAACTTTTTCTGCGGCATCAGACAAACCGTTCGCAGAAATTAATTTCAAACCAGATTCATCAAGTAATTTCGCACCTAACTCAGCGTTGTTACCTTCTAAACGAACAACAACTGGAACAGTTACGTTTACTTCTTGAACCGCTGCAATAATTGCTTCAGCAATCATGTCACAACGTACGATACCACCGAAGATGTTGATTAAAACACCTTGTACAGACGTATCAGCAAGAATGATTTTGAACGCTTCGATTACACGCTCTTTAGTTGCACCGCCACCAACGTCAAGGAAGTTTGCAGGCTGACCACCATAAAGTTTAATGATGTCCATAGTTGCCATTGCAAGACCAGCACCGTTAACCATACAGCCAATGTTACCTTCTAAAGCAACATAGTTAAGATCAAATTCAGATGCTTTTAATTCACGCTCATTCTCTTGAGATTTGTCACGTAAAGCAGCAACTTTAGGTAAACGGTAAAGTGCGTTAGAGTCAATACCTACTTTCGCGTCTACACATAAAATTTCGCCATTTTCACGAACTGAAAGTGGGTTAATTTCAAATAAAGCGAAATCATTTTCAACAAATGCTTGGTAAGCAGCTGTCATGATTTTCACGAATTGACCGATTTGTTTGTCTTTCAAACCTAAAGCAAACGCAACTTCACGTGCTTGGAATGGTTGTAAACCAACTAATGGATCAACTTCAACTTTGATAATTTTTTCTGGAGTTTCTTCCGCAACTTTCTCGATTTCTACACCACCTTCTGTAGAAGCCATGAAAGTAATACGACGGCTAGAACGGTCTACAACCGCGCCCAAGTAAAGCTCACGCTCAACTGGATATACGTCTTCAGCAACAATGATGCTGTTTACTGGTTGACCATTTGCATCTGTTTGATACGTTACAAGACGAGTACCAATGATATTGTTTGCAAATTCGATAACATCTTCTTTAGATTTTGCAACTTTAACGCCACCAGCCTTACCACGACCACCAGCATGAACTTGCGCCTTCATTACAGCGAATTTACCACCAAGCTGTTCAAATGCAGCAACTGCTTCGTCTGCATTGGTTGCCAAGATACCTTCTTGTACCGGCATACCATATTCTTTCAATAACGCTTTAGCTTGATACTCATGTAAGTTCATTTAGTTACCTACTTAACTTTGTTTGTTGTCTTCAATTTGCGCAACATTCTCATGTTGTATAAGCAAATTGCTGTCTACGTCTATCAACTTGATGATTTTTTAATCACACCATCGAATGTGAAAAAGAGCGGAGGACCGCTCTTTATTTTATTTACGCTTACGTTGAATCGCGTGAATTGCACGACCATCTACAGCAAGTGCAGCTTCATGAACAACTTCAGAGAATGTTGGGTGACCAAAAGTCATCAACTGAAGATCTTCAACAGAAGATACAAATTCAAGTGCGATCATACCTTGGTGAACGATGTCAGATGCCGCAGGCCCAATCACATGCATACCTAATAAACGGTCAGTTTTTGCATCAGCAACAAACTTAACAAAACCTGCACCTTCACCAGCAGCTAAAGCACGACCATTTACAGCAAAACCGAATTGACCAGTTTTTACTTCATGACCTTTTTCTTTAGCTTGCTCTTCAGTTAAACCAACCCACGCCGCTTCAGGGTGTGTATAGATAACAGAAATGATTGTGTCATAGTTTACTTGAGCTGCATGACCATGAATACGTTCAACAGCCATTACGCCCTCTTCCATTGCTTTATGAGCAAGCATTGGACCGCGTACTAAGTCACCAATCGCATATACACCTTCTACAGAAGTTGCACAGTGATCATTTACTTCAACTAAACCACGTTCAGTTAATTTAATACCTGAATCTTCAGCTAATAAACCTTCAGCATAAGCTTTACGGCCAACACAAACGATTAACTTATCAAACGTTTGTTCTTTGTCTTCACCAGCTTGAGTGTATTTAACAGTCACTTCACGACCGTTTACTTCAGTACCAGATACTTTTGCACCAATGCGGATATCTAAACCTTGTTTAGTCAAGATTTTTTGATATTCCTTAGAAAGTGCTTTATCAGCCATTGGCAAGAATGCATCCATTGCTTCAAATACAACAACTTCTGCACCAAGACGACGCCATACTGAACCAAGTTCTAAACCGATTACACCTGCACCAATTACACCTAAACGCTTAGGTACTTCAGGGAAGTTTAATGCGCCAGTTGAATCAACAATAATATCTTGATCTACAGGAGCTACAGGAATATTTACAGGCACAGAACCAGACGCAAGAATTACGTATTTAGGTTCTAAAATTTGAGTTTCACCTTCATGTGGAACAAACTCAACTTTTTTACCAGCAAGTAATTTACCTGTACCTTTTAACCACTCGATACCGTTGCCTTTAAGCAATTGATCAATACCGCCAGTTAATTGGTCAACAATTTTGTCTTTACGAGCAAGAAGTTTTGCAAGATCGAAATTCACTTCACCAGTTGTAATACCGTGATCAGCTAAATGATGCACTGTATCTTCATAACGATGAGAAGAATCAAGCAAAGCTTTAGAAGGGATACAACCTACGTTTAAGCAAGTACCACCTAAAGAAGGCTTACCGTTGTGAATACGTTTTTCAATACAAGCGACTTTGAAGCCTAGTTGAGCAGCGCGAATCGCAGCTTCATAACCACCAGGACCACCGCCAATGACAACAAGATCAAATTGTTGAGACATTTTTATCTCCATAAACCAGGATAGAGGATTACTCTATCCTGGTAGGTATTTATTCGAAGAAATTAAAGATCAAGAATGAGTTTAGCTGGTTCTTCTAACAATTCTTTGATTGCTACCAAGAAACCTACAGCTTCTTTACCATCGATCATACGGTGGTCATAAGAAAGCGCTAAGTACATCATTGGCAAGATTTCAACTTGACCATTTACCGCCATAGGACGTTCTTGGATTTTATGCATACCCAAGATACCAGTTTGCGGCTGGTTCAAAATTGGAGTTGAAAGTAATGAACCGAAAGTACCACCGTTAGTGATTGTGAAAGTACCGCCAGTCATTTCTTCGATAGATAATTTACCATCACGTGCTTTAGCAGCGTAAGCAGCAATACCTGCTTCAACTTCTGCATAGCTCATACGGTCAGTATCACGCAATACTGGTACAACAAGACCACGATCAGAAGATACTGCAACACCGATGTCGTAGTAACCGTGATAAACGATATCATCGCCATCAATTGAAGCATTTACAGCTGGGTAGCGTTTAAGCGCTTCAGTTGCTGCTTTAACGAAGAATGACATGAAGCCTAAACGAGCACCATGACGTTTTTCGAAAGCATCTTTATATTGCTTACGTAATTCCATGATTGGCTTCATGTTAACTTCGTTAAATGTAGTTAACATTGCTGTTTCTTGAGTAGCTGCAAGAAGACGCTCAGCTACACGTTTACGTAAACGAGTCATTGGAACGCGTTTTTCGATACGTTCGCCAACAGCAACGCTTAATGGAGTAACGTTAGCAGCTGGTTTAGCTTGATGGTTTGCAACATCTTCTTTAGTGATACGACCACCACGACCAGTACCCTGTACGTCAGAAGCAGCAATACCAGATTCAGTTAAAGCTTTACGTACCGCAGGAGCTTGATCAGATACAGTTTCATTACGCTCAACAACAGGAGCAGCACCAGCTTGAGTCTGAGCAACTGCTTGTTCTACTGCCGCAGGAGCAGCAGCCGCTGCGCCAGCACCAGCTTCGAATTGAGCAATAACTTCGTCAGAAAGAACTGTATCGCCTTCACCTTTAATGATTGCAACCAAGCTACCATCTGCAGGAGCAACAACTTCTAAAACAACTTTGTCGGTTTCAATATCACAGATTACTTCATCACGTGATACAGGTTCACCCACCTTTTTATGCCAAGTTGCGATGGTTCCATCTGCAACAGACTCTGGGAATACCGGTGCTTTAATTTCGGTTGCCATTATTGAGAATCTCCTGATTGTTCAGCTTCGATTGCCAATGCATCATTAATTAGCTGAGCTTGTTGTTTTGCATGCAAGTACGGTGAGCCACAAGCTGGTGCAGCAGAAGCTTCACGACCTGCAAAACTGATACGGATTTGTTTGCCAGATTTTAAGATATCGTCATATAAACGTGGTGCGATAAATAACCAAGCACCTTGGTTCTTCGGCTCTTCTTGTGCCCAAACGAGTTCTTTCACATTCGGATAAGCAGCCAAAATCTCAGCAAGACGTTGTTCTGGGTATGGGTACAATTGCTCAATGCGCACAATAGCCACATTAGTCAAGTTTTGTTCACGACGTTTTTCAAGTAAATCGTAGTAAACCTTACCACCACAAAGTACAAGACGAGTTACATCTGACTTGTTAATTTGATCAATTTCGTCAATTACAGTCTGGAATGAACCATGTGCTAGCTCTTCTAAAGTAGAAGTCGCAAGTTTATGACGAAGTAAAGATTTCGGTGACATTACGATTAATGGCTTACGAATTGGGCGTACAGCCTGACGACGTAATGCATGGAAAATCTGTGCAGGTGTCGTTGGAGTGATCACTTGCATGTTGTCTTCAGCACATAACTGTAAGAAACGTTCTAAACGAGCTGAAGAGTGCTCTGGACCTTGACCTTCGAAACCATGCGGCAACAACATTGTTAAACCACAAACACGTTCCCATTTAGTCTCACCAGAAGCAATAAACTGGTCAATCACAACCTGAGCACAGTTTACGAAGTCACCAAATTGTGCTTCCCAAATAATTAAGCTCTTAGGAATCGTAGTTGCGTAACCATATTCGAATGCAAGAACTGCTTCTTCAGATAAAAGAGAGTCGTAAATCGCAAAACGTGGTTGGTTCTCTTTCACATGGCAAAGAGGAATGTAAGTTGAACCATCAACTTGGTTATGCAATTTTGCATGACGGTGTGAGAAGGTACCACGACCCACGTCTTCACCAGTAATACGAACTAGATAGTCTTCATCTAATAAAGTTGCATAAGCTAAAGTTTCTGCTGCACCCCAGTTCAATGGAGTTTCACCAGTTTGCATTTTCACGCGGTCTTCAATTACTTTTTGAACCTGACGCTGCATTACAAACCCTTCAGGAAGCTTGCTCATGCCCTCGCCTAATTCTTTAAGGCGGTTTATGTCAAATGAAGTATCCCAATCGTCTGTATATTCATGGCCCAAATATGGAGTCCAATCTACAAACATTTTAGTGTTCGGTTCAAGAATCAAAGCATTCGCTACATGATTACCCGCTTCTAAATCAGCACGATAATCTTCAACCATTTGGTCAGCTTCAGCACGGTCAAGTACTTTCTCTTGTACCAATTGATCAGCATAAAGTGTACGAGTAGTTGCTTTCTTAGCAATCACTTGATACATCAATGGTTGTGTACCAGATGGCTCATCTGCTTCGTTATGGCCGCGACGACGGTAACAGAACAAATCGATGACTACATCTTTACGGAATTCGTGACGGAAATCATGTGCTAATTGAGTAGCAAAGATAACAGCTTCAGGATCATCACCATTTACATGGAAGATAGGAGCCTGAATCATTTTAGCAACGTCTGTACAGTATTCTGTCGAACGCGCATCACGTGGATCAGAAGTTGTGAAACCAACTTGGTTGTTCACAATAATATGAACTGTACCACCAACCGTATAGCCACGAGTTTGTGACATCTGGAAGGTTTCCATGTTTACGCCCTGACCTGCAAATGCAGCATCACCATGAACAATAACTGGTAATACGTCATCACCGCCGATGTCTCTACGACGTACTTGACGCGCACGTACAGAACCTTCGACTACAGGACCAACGATTTCTAAGTGAGATGGGTTAAATGCCAATGCCAAGTGAACTTCACCACCTGGAGTCATTACATTACTTGAGAAACCTTGGTGGTATTTAACGTCACCAGAACCTTTCTTATGAAGTGCTTTACCTTCGAACTCACCAAATAAGTCCGCAGGGTTTTTACCCATAATATTAACAAGAAGGTTCAAACGACCACGGTGTGGCATACCGATAACAACTTCTTTACAACCTACGGCACCAGCACGCTGGATAATCTCATTTACCATAGGAATAAAAGATTCGCCGCCTTCAACACCAAAACGTTTAGCGCCGACGTATTTATTACCGAGATATTTTTCTAAGCCTTCAGCAGCGGTTAAACGCTCTAAGAAGCCTTTCTTTTGTTCATTTGAGAAATTGAATTTACCACGGGCACTTTCAAGACGCTGTTGAATCCAACGTTTCTCTTTTGTGTCCACGATATGCATATATTCAACACCGATCGAACCACAATAGATTGCTTCCATTGCTTCAATCATCTCAGCAAGCGTTGCTTCGCTTTTACCGATCTCAAGATTGCCTGTGTTGAATACTGTGTCTAAATCTGATTTGGTTAAACCGTGTGCTGAAAGATCTAAATCAGGAATATCTTCACGCTTAGCAAGACCTAACGGATCTAACTTAGCTTTTTGATGTCCGCGATTGCGATAAGCAGCAATGAGTTGTAAAACGCCAATTTGACGACGCTCATGTTCAGTACTTACAGTACTTTGTACAACAGGTTGAACACGATTAGCATTACGTCCTAGTAATAGGAATTGCTCACGCACAGCGCTGTGTGGTTGGTCACCCTTTGGATATTTATCGAAATATTGGCGCCAGTCCTCAGCGACGGAGGTTGGGGAAGTCAGGTACTGCTCGTAAAGTTCTTCAATATACGCTGCACTATCAGCGGAAAGTTCAGTGTCAAGACGCAATGCGTCAGCAACTTCTTGCATTTGTGGACCCATTTCCTATTGCAAAAAATATTACAGGCTGCCTTTTAAGCATACCCATGATGCATAATGTCAAATTGGTAAAAATGACACTACTTACCCAACAGGTCTTCAAGACCATGGGGCGTCATACTACCTAGAGAGAAAACTCCATAGGTAATTAATGAATCACAACGCCCTCAATGGCATCATCACTCACCTTATACTCGATAAAAAACCGAGCAATTTTTTGCAAATCTTTTTAGAAAAATTAACTTTAAAATTAACTTTTCTAAAATGACTTTAACCATAAAAATTAAGCACAGATCTAAGATCGTGCCACTTAATTTAATTTCACTAGTATACGCTTTTTTCACCTATAACTTTGTGGCAAATCGTATCATGTTCTTAACGAACGATTGATTTTTTTGACACATACCATCTATAAATTGGCGAAATACATATCCAATTTTATCTATTAATATATGGTGCTTTATATAAAAACCCCTCTTTTACCGACTAAAGTATAAGACACGTATTATAAAATTAAAAAAAAACGCACATCAAGGATGTGCGTTCTCTATTTGCGCAGAATTAACCCGCTTGATCTAACAACATATTACGGATATGACCGATTGCTTTTGTTGGATTCAAACCTTTAGGACATACTGACACACAGTTCATAATACCTTTACAACGGAACAAACTGAACGGATCGTCAAGACGAGCCAAACGTTCTGCAGTTGCAGTATCACGAGAGTCGATAATAAAACGATATGCATTCAATAACGCTGAAGGACCCAAGAATTTATCAGGGTTCCACCAGAATGATGGGCATGAAGTTGAACAACATGCACAAAGAATACACTCATACAAACCATTTAAGTGTTCACGCTCTTCAGGAGATTGCAAACGCTCTTTAGGTGGAGCAGGTTGATTATTGATCAAGAATGGCTGAATTTTGTCATACTGATCATAGAATTGGTTCATATCAACAACCAAATCTTTAACAACCGGCAAACCAGGTAATGGACGAATTACGATTTTCTCTGGTAAATCGTTAAGGTTTTGCAAGCAAGCCAAACCATTTTTACCATTGATATTCACACCATCAGAACCACAAATACCTTCACGGCAAGAACGACGGAATGTTAACGTTTCGTCTTGAACCTTCAAAGCAAGCAATGCATCAAGCAACATACGGTGCTTATCAGTCAACTCAAGCTTGAAAGTTTGCATGTACGGCGCTTTATCCTTATCAGGATCATAGCGGTAGATTTCGAATGTACGAGTACCTCTACTCATCTTTATACTCCCGATTAGAATGTACGTGGTGCTGGTGGAATTGGATCAACAGTTAACGGCTTGAAGCGCACTGGCTTATATTCCAAACGGTTATCTGATGAATACCATAAAGTGTGTTTCATCCACTCATCATCACGGCGACCGTATGAATAAGTTGGGTGATCAGCTGGTAATTCATAATCAACTACCGTATGCGCACCACGACATTCTTTACGCGCAGCAGCTGAAATTAATGTAGCTTTTGCAACTTCATATAAGTTTTCAACTTCAAGCGCTTCAACACGTGCAGTGTTAAATACTTTAGATTTATCTTTCAAGTGAATGTTACGCACGCGTGGTTCAAGAGCAAGAATCTCTTTAACACCTTTATCAAGCAATGCTTGAGTACGGAATACACCTGCGTGGTCTTGAACGATATCACGAATTGCATCAGCAACTTCTTGAGCATTTTCGCCAGAAGTTGATTCATCCAATTTACGTACACGAGCTAAAGTTTGCTCTAATACATTTGTTGGAAGCGGTGCATATTCATCACCATGATGCTTAGTTACGTAATCGATAATGTGCTCACCAGCAGCCTTACCAAATACAACCAAGTCAAGAAGTGAGTTAGTACCTAAACGGTTCGCACCATGTACTGATACGCATGAACACTCACCGATTGCATAGAAACCTTTTACAGGTTTAGTGTAGTTGTCTGTACCAGGCTCTGGTAAGCACACTTGACCATGCATATTCGTAGGAATACCACCCATTTGATAATGGATTGTTGGTACTACTGGAATTGGTTCTTTAGTGATGTCAACGTTTGCGAATTTTTTACCAATCTCAAATACAGATGGTAAACGCTTCATAATTGTGTCAGCACCCAAGTGAGTCATATCAAGCAAGATATAATCACCTTTTGGACCACAACCACGACCTTCTTTAATTTCTTGGTCCATAGAACGTGATACGAAGTCACGCGGAGCCAAGTCTTTTAAAGTTGGTGCATAACGTTCCATGAATGGTTCGCCGTCTTTGTTACGAAGGATCGCACCTTCACCACGACAACCTTCAGTCAACAATACGCCTGCGCCCGCAACACCTGTAGGGTGGAATTGCCAGAATTCCATATCTTGTAATGGAATACCAGCACGAGCAGCCATACCAAGACCGTCACCAGTGTTGATATAAGCATTTGTTGATGCACGGTAAACACGACCAGCACCACCAGTTGCAAATAATGTTGCTTTTGCTTGGAATACTGCAATGTTACCAGTTTCTTGGTCAATTGCAGTTACACCAAGTACATCACCCGCTTCGTTACGGATCAAATCAAGAGCGATCCACTCAACGAAGAATTGAGTACCCATTTTCACGTTGCTTTGATAAAGCGTGTGCAATAAAGCGTGACCAGTACGGTCAGCAGCTGCACAAGCACGTGGAACTGGTTTATCACCATAGTTTGCAGAGTGACCACCGAACGGACGTTGGTAAATTGTACCATCAGCGTTACGGTCAAACGGCATACCTAAGTGTTCAAGTTCATAAACAACTTTTGGCGCCTCACGACACATAAATTCGATTGCGTCTTGGTCACCTAACCAGTCAGAACCTTTTACTGTATCGTAAAAGTGGAAATGCCAGTTATCTTCTTGCATGTTACCTAACGACGCACCAATACCGCCCTGAGCAGCAACTGTATGTGAACGTGTTGGGAAAACTTTAGTAAGTACAGCAACTTTCAAACCTGCTTGAGCAAGTTGGTAAGATGCACGCATACCAGAACCACCACCACCAACGATAACAGCATCGAAAGTGAGGTTTTGAATATTTGAATAATCTTCTTTAGGGTTTATCGCGCCCATGATATCTTCCTATCAATTCGCCCAGAAAATCTGGATACCCCAGATTGCGTACACAAACACTGCAATAATGACAGCCGTAGTCAGTACAAGGCGTAAACCTTTCGCTGAAGGACCCATTTGACGAGTAGTGACATAGTCAGTAAAAACCTGCCACATACCAATCCATGCGTGTGCGATAAGCGACAAAATTGCCAATAAAGAGAAAATCTTCATTGGTAATGTCCTCATGAAGCCAGCCCATTGTTGATAGTCAAATCCGCCTTTGCAGAGGATCCAACCAAAAAGAACAACAGTATAAGCTGCCAATACCACAGCACTTACACGCTGGATAAACCAATCACGAGAACCTGAACCTGTTAAACCTGTAGCACTTTTCATTAGAACATAATCCATACAAAGGCTGCGATAATGGCTACCACAGATAAGATCAATGAAATTGTCGCTGCAATACGACCGCTTTGCAGTTCTTCAGCAAAACCTAGATCTGCAAGCAAATGCTTAACCCCAGCAATAAAGTGGAAAATCAAGCCGGCTACAAATACCCACACAACAAAACGTACGAGGATATTTCCAAAAACGACATTTTTAACGTAGTCAAATCCTTCTGGTGAAGATAATGATTTATCTAGAATCCATAAGAGAACTGGTACTAATAAGAAAACGATGACACCTGATAAACGGTGTAAAATTGATGCAATAGCCACGGGTGAGCGTAAATTTACCGCTAACACCTGACCCATGGACAAATTGACAGGTCTGTTGCTTTTCACAGCGGGCATCCTGTAGGTAGAAACTCCGACCGGAGTTTGTTGAATTAATTCCAAGGAAAGCTGGCATTGTTAGGCAAGCACAGCTCATGCCTAACCTATAAACGACACTGAATTATAAAACGCGAAATATCAAAATACAAACAATCGACTTTGGCTTTTCCGCAAAAACTCATCAAATAAGAATCATTCACATAGCCAAACAGCATCCTTTCCTATCCCGAAGTTAAGATTAAACAAAACATGTGCTTGTTTAATCTCATCTTTTATAAAAAATTGCTTTTCTACAGTTTTATTTAAAATAAGTGCATTTTAGACTAAAGATAAAGTTAATAAATCATCAACTCAAGACAAAAATATAAATAAAACTTCTTCTTACCTGCTAATTTTATTCAGTTTTATCTATAAAGAGGGATTATCCGTATTTATATCAAAAGAAATAAAGTGCTACTTGACTGTTAACAATGATCACTATTTTTACAAAAAATGAGTTTTAATTTTTTCTAGACTGTTCAATGAGCTATTTTTTAAACAATTAAACTTAAAAAAAAGACAACTTTTGGAATTATCAAATAGTGATAATGTGGCGATTTTTGAATCACAATTTAAAATTACAGCCTGAGTTTTATGATTTTTTTAATCGGATTGGCATTTTATAACGCTCCCCTAGTCTTAATTTTTATTTAAAAATTTGCTTACAATTGTACTCACGCTTCATTTTTTTTCTGCACGTTCTTCTTGAATTGACTTATGATACCATCCCGATGCAGTGATTTTACTGACTTTTTTTGCTCGGGTCTTGATGACTAACTCTCTGTGGGAACGTCATTTTTTATCCATAAGTATAATTGACAAAATTTCAGTACTCACTAATCTTATAGCAAATTTTGACACCGTCTGATTCGCACATGAGAAAATTAGGATTTCGAGTCAGATAATCATTCACCAGGACAGGAGATCTATTGAATGTCTGAAGCAACTGGCAAAAAAGCCGTATTACATCTTGATGGCAAAGAAATTGAATTACCAATTTACAGTGGCACATTAGGTCCCGATGTAATCGACGTTAAAGATGTATTGGCCTCAGGTCACTTTACTTTTGATCCTGGTTTTATGGCGACAGCTTCATGCGAGTCTAAAATCACATTTATCGATGGTGACAAAGGTATTTTATTACACCGCGGTTACCCGATTGACCAGTTAGCGACTCAAGCAGACTACCTTGAAACTTGTTATTTATTATTAAATGGCGAGTTACCAACTGCTGAACAAAAAGTTGAGTTCGATGCGAAAGTTCGTGCTCATACTATGGTTCATGATCAAGTTAGCCGTTTCTTCAATGGTTTCCGTCGTGATGCTCACCCTATGGCAATCATGGTTGGTGTAGTAGGCGCATTATCTGCTTTCTATCACAACAACCTTGACATTGAAGACATCAACCACCGCGAAATTACTGCGATTCGTTTGATTGCTAAAATTCCAACGCTTGCTGCTTGGAGCTACAAATATACTGTAGGTCAGCCATTCATCTATCCACGTAATGACTTAAATTACGCGGAAAACTTCTTACACATGATGTTTGCAACTCCTGCAGACCGTGACTACAAAGTAAACCCTGTTCTTGCTCGTGCAATGGATCGTATCTTTACGCTTCACGCTGACCACGAACAAAACGCGTCTACTTCTACAGTTCGTCTTGCTGGTTCTACTGGTGCGAATCCATATGCGTGTATCTCTGCTGGTATCTCTGCTCTTTGGGGTCCTGCACACGGTGGCGCGAACGAAGCAGTTCTTAAAATGCTTGATGAAATCGGTAGCGTTGAAAATGTTGCTGAGTTCATGGAAAAAGTTAAACGCAAAGAAGTTAAACTTATGGGCTTCGGTCACCGCGTTTACAAAAACTTCGACCCACGTGCTAAAGTGATGAAGCAAACTTGTGACGAAGTTCTTGAAGCATTAGGTATCAATGATCCTCAATTAGCGCTTGCTATGGAACTTGAACGTATTGCATTGAACGACCCGTACTTTGTTGAACGTAAACTTTACCCTAACGTAGACTTCTACTCTGGTATCATCCTTAAAGCGATTGGTATCCCAACAGAAATGTTTACTGTTATCTTCGCTCTTGCACGTACAGTTGGTTGGATCAGCCACTGGTTAGAAATGCACAGCGGTCCTTACAAAATTGGTCGTCCTCGTCAGCTTTACACTGGTGAAGTGCAACGTGACATCAAGCGTTAATATTCGAAAGAACATTAATGTAAAAAAGCTGCCTAATGGCAGCTTTTTTTTATAAATAAGTTTTTAAAAGTTATTCTTCTTCAAACATATTTAACAAGTGATGACTAATACCATCAGCTCTTAGCCAAGCCAACTCATAACTTGCTTTAGCCAAAGCTAAAATACGTCTTTCAAACTCAGTCCATACTTCTTTAACTTGTGCTTCTGAAATCCCCAAACCACTCTCATGAGCTAAATGCTTATTCTTTTCACATATTTTTAAGGCATGGTAGAGTTTACGCCCTTTACTCGCCCCTTCCATTAACCTGACACGTTTACCTAATATAAATCCTTCTACATGCTGTAGATTCACCTGCGGCAACATAGGTACTAAAATCTGGTCTAATTGATCATCTAAACGCTTCCAGACAGCTAAACGCTGCTCTGCCGTATAGGTATTCCATTGAATCACTTCATGGTTAAAGCGGCGACAACCACGACACACCTGATCACCAAAAACTGTTGAACAACGCCCTGCACATGGGGTGAGAGAGAGCATTCGATGATCACTACTCAAAACAGACTCCTTAAATAAACCATATACTTTTTATGGTTTTCTCGCTTATTACGAATTTTCGCGCTAAAATATGCGCCTTAAATTTCTATCTTAATACATTTGGAGTTTTCCATGAACGCTACTGTAGAACAGCTTGCACCTGTAGAACAGCAAGCGACCGCGGGTTGGGTTGTTGCAGCACTATATCAATTTAAAGAAGTTCAAGATCCAGCTGATCTTCAACAACGTCTTTTAGACTTAGTGAAAACAATTAACCTTTGCGGAACTCTGATTGTAGCAGGTGAAGGAATTAATGGTACCGTTGCTGGGGACCGTGAAGCAATTGATACGATTCATCAATTTCTGTTAAACGAAGGTTTTAACGCTATGGAATATAAAGAATCCCATAGTTCTGACAAACCTTTCCGTAAAATGAAAATCAAGCTTAAAAAAGAAATCGTGACTTTAGGCGTTGAAGTAAAACCTCGTGATTTAGTGGGTCACTATCTTGATCCTAAAGAATGGAATGAGCTTATTGCACGTGATGATGTGATTCTAATCGACACACGTAATGACTATGAATATAAAGCCGGAACTTTCAAGGGTGCGATTGACCCAAAAACAGAAACTTTCCGCGAATTTCCTGAATATGTAAAAAAAGAGTTAGAACAACATAAAGATAAGAAAATCGCGATGTTCTGTACGGGCGGTATTCGCTGCGAAAAATCAACTTCTTTACTTCTTCAAGAAGGCTTTAAAGAGGTTTATCACCTTAAAGGCGGTATTCTTAAATATTTAGAAGAAACTCCTCCTGATGAAAGCCTTTGGGAAGGTGAATGTTTCGTATTTGATGGACGTACTGCTGTAACTCATGGTGTTGAAGAAGGTGCAAATATTAAATGTCATGCATGTGGCTGGCCCTTAACTCCTGAAGAGTCTGCGCTACCAAGCTATGAACATGGTGTTTCTTGCTTGTACTGTATTGATAAAACCACTGAAAAACAAAAAGCTGGCTTCCGTATGCGCCAATCACAAATTGCTGCCGCTAAACGTAAACGTCTATAAGATTTAATAGAGTTTCAAAAAAGGCATTTAGTTTTCTAGATGCCTTTTTTAATTCATATAAATAAATTCTGACAATAAAAAACGCCCTAGAAAGGACGTTATTTATTATTTCTTCTAATAAATTAATTTGGAGTATGGTACATCAAATATAACTCATTCAAATTATCTGGGATTTCTTCTGCCAGTTCATCCATTAACTGTCCATTGCGACGGAAAGATTCCATCTGTGGATCTTCTTCATCAATTCCGCTAAAAACCATGATTGGTAAAGTCAAATCAACCAATTGTTCTTCATACTCAGGGGCAAACCAAGCCTCTTCGTTTAAGAACATTGCATCAACAAACCCTACACTCCAATCGCCTAGGCTTGATTCAACGTCAGCTTCTTCAACTTCAAATGGAAATTCAATCCCATTTTCATTTGCTAAATCTTGACGAATCGACTCTAGCCAAACCTTGATTTGTTGAATAATTTCAGCCGGAACCTTTTTCTGGTTACCTTCGAACAATTCATCTAACCAACGGTCAAACTGAGGGCCTACTGCAATTGCACACAAAAATCCATGAGTTGCAGCAAAGTCTAGACCATACTCATTGTGGTCTCCATCTAGATATTCACTTAATTGGTCTAAATCTAATGCACTCATTGTGTGTTACCTGACTTTAAAAAGAAATTGACGATAGCATAGCACTTAAGCTGACGATGCCCTATTTAGTTTTGATTAGTCTTCGTCATCAAGATCATCATCGTCTAAATCATAATCGAAATCTTTTAACTCACGCTCTAAACGGCGCTGTGCCAATAGATCATCAATTAATCTACGTTTTTCCAACGATTCTTTTGCACTGATTTTGCCTGATGACTCATCAAAACCGACATCATCATCATCGCCGTAGTTATCATCTAGTTCAAAATCTGTAGAAGACACTAAAACTACCTCATAATGAAAAAATGTGAATGGGTCTAGCCGCTATTTATCTGTCTTACTTTTCCTTGTCAAGTTTTATTTATATTTTTTTCATTTAATTGCTCATTTGTACTTTTTTTCACCCAAAAAATTGTGTATTTATAAAACAGAACAATCTTTTGATAAGCGAAGATTTCTACAAATTTTTCTATGATTTAACCTTGAAAAAAATGATTTTAGCCCAATATTCAAAAAATAGTCGTGAATTCAAAGATATTTTTTATTTAACGGTCACCGATCAAAGCCCAAACATTTCAAGCAAATTGTGCTATCATGCACGGTTTTTCACTGCCACAGATTCAACAAAGAGTAAGCAAAGATGAGCGATATGCATTCCCCTACTTCTCAAGTAGCGGCTCTGATTAGCCGAGGCAAAGAACAAGGTTACTTAACTTACGCTGAGGTTAACGATCATCTGCCGGACTCGATTACTGAAAGCGAACAGATTGAAGACATCATCCAGATGCTTCAAGACGTTGGTATTCCTGTACACGAGCGTGCACCTGAATCTGACGATACCATGTTCGGCGAATCAGCTGATGCAACTGATGAAGTTGCTGAAGAAGAAGCTGCTGCCGTACTTGCATCTGTTGAAAATGAGCCTGGACGTACGACAGACCCTGTACGTATGTACATGCGTGAAATGGGTACAGTAGAACTGTTAACCCGTGAAGGTGAAATCAGCATTGCTAAACGTATTGAAGAAGGCATTCGTGATGTCTTGAACTCAATCGCTTACTGGCCAAATGCTGTTGAAGTTGTATTAAAAGAATATAATGATTTTTTAACTGGCGAACGCCGTCTTGCCGATATCTTATCTGGTTATTTAGACCCTGAAACTGACGAAGATATTCCTGAAGTTTTAGAAGATGTTGAAGAGCTTGAGGAAGAAGACGAATCATCTACAAAGTCAACGAAAGAAGTTAAGCTTGATGATGACGATGAAGAAGAAGAGTCTGAAGGTGATGATGATTCTGAAGGTGATTCAGGTCCAGACCCTGAAGTTGCAAAAGTTCGTTTTGCTGAATTAGAAGCTGCATGGGCTCAAACTAAAGCTGTCATCGAAAAACATGGCCGTAATAGCCCTGAAGCAAATGAAGCTCTTGAGTCTTTAGCAACTGTATTTATGATGTTTAAATTTACTCCACGTTTATTTGACATCATTTCAGAAATGATTCGCGGAACTCATGAACAAATTCGTGCCAATGAACGTGAAATTATGCGTTATGCAGTACGTCGTGGCCGTATGGACCGTAACCAGTTCCGTACATCTTTCCCGAAACAGGAATCTAATCCTGCTTGGTTAGATGAACAAATTGCTAAAGCTCCAGCTGAAATCAAGGCTCACTTGGAAAAAGTTCGTCCTGATGTTTTAGCCTTCCAGCAAAAAATTGCAGATATCGAAAAAGAGCTTGGCCTAAACGTTAGTGAAATTAAAGATATTTCTAAACGTATGGCAATTGGTGAAGCCAAAGCTCGTCGTGCGAAAAAAGAAATGGTAGAGGCCAACCTTCGTTTGGTAATTTCGATTGCGAAAAAATATACCAACCGTGGTTTACAGTTCCTTGACTTGATTCAAGAAGGGAACATTGGTTTGATGAAAGCCGTAGACAAGTTTGAATACCGTCGTGGTTATAAATTCTCGACTTATGCGACTTGGTGGATTCGTCAGGCAATTACCCGTTCTATTGCCGATCAGGCTCGTACGATTCGTATTCCTGTACACATGATTGAAACGATTAACAAAATTAACCGTGTATCGCGTCAATTATTACAGGAAATGGGCCGTGAACCTACTCCTGAAGAGTTAGGTGAACGCTTAGAAATGGATGAGGTTAAAGTTCGTAAGGTTCTTAAAATTGCGAAAGAACCAATTTCAATGGAAACTCCAATCGGTGATGATGAAGATTCGCATCTTGGCGATTTCATTGAAGACCAGAACATCACTTCTCCAATTGATGCTGCGACTTCAGAAGGCTTAAAAGAAGCAACTCGTGAAGTTTTAGAAAACTTAACTGAACGTGAAGCAAAAGTATTGAAGATGCGTTTTGGTATTGATATGCCAACTGATCATACTTTAGAAGAAGTAGGTAAGCAGTTTGATGTAACACGTGAGCGTATTCGTCAGATTGAAGCGAAAGCATTGCGTAAATTACGTCACCCTTCTCGTTCTGAACACTTGCGTTCTTTCCTAGAGAATGACTAATTTTTGAAATCTTGAAATTTCGAGACTAGTCCCCATTTAATAGAAAGAGCTATAAACGCCTGCGATGATGCAGGCGTTTCACATGATGAGGTTACTTATGTTAGACCGCACTCCATCTCGCGAACTCCGTGAAGACCTTTGGATATTTCCAATGGACTATCCAATTAAACTCATTGGCGATGCGGGTGAAGAATTACGTATAGCTGTCGTTGATATTCTAGTGAAACATTTTCCTGACTTTGACCAAACAACGTTAAAAGTACAAGAATCACGTACAGGCAAATACCATTCATTAACCGCGCAATTACGCTTTGATGAATTGGAACAAGTGCATGCTTTGTATGCAGACTTGGCTGCTTGTCCACAAATAAGAACTGCGCTTTAATTTTAAAATGCCATGATAAATTTAATGTCATGGCATTTTTATTTATACCAATCTTTATAGAAATAATTACAAATATTTAGAACCGTTTAGGCAAAATACTTTAAACTCATCAAAAGCATACTCTCATAATTTAAAGTTGAGAGACTTCCCTTCTGTTAAGTACCATGCACAGGAAAATGTTTAATGAGCCTTGATAAACCCACTTTGATTATTCGTCAGTGGAACGATTTACAAGATTATCAAAGCAAATTCGAATCGATGAAGAACCTGACCAATCAACGTGATGAAAATACAGCAGACGAGCTGTGGTTACTCCAGCATCACGAAGTACTAACTCAAGGTCAGGCAGGAAAACCAGAACATATTCTGATTCCATCAAACATTCCTGTGGTACAAACTGACCGTGGTGGACAAGTAACTTGGCATGGTCCTGGTCAACTCGTCGCTTACTTTATGTTTGACCTTAATCGACTGAAATGGAATGTACGCACATTGGTCAGTTTTGCTGAACAATTTATGATAGATGTTTTAAAGAAATATAACATTGAAGCATATGCAAAACCTGATGCACCAGGCGTTTATGTGGATGGCAGAAAGATTGGTTCATTAGGCTTCAAAATTCGCCGTGGACGTAGTTATCATGGTTTAGCTCTAAACTTGGACTGTGCTCTAACTGGTTTTCAAACCATCAACCCATGTGGTTATGCAGGGCTAGAAATGGTCCGCATACAAGATTTAGTGACTCCATATCCATCATTTGAACAACTTTGTCAGGACTTTATTGAGTATATTAAAGCTACTGGGTACTTTAATGACCCAGAAGTCAAAATTGAATAAATGATTTTGAGATGGAATAAAAATATATTAGAGTAATTACTCTAAATTTGCTTTTGCATAATTTTAAGAAGGGATAGCAAGTGATTTCGACAAAAGCTGTAAAGCCCACTCTGCAACTTGCCTACGTTAAGCTCATGATGGACGTTGTTGGTCGAGGCTTAGTCATGGCGAGTCAAGTAGATAGTGAAATACAAGAGGAAGTGTCTAAATTTCCTGTTCACTTTGTACTTTCAATGAATGTCTTCCCAAATGGACCAGCATTTTTTGCACGAGTGACAGAAGATAAACAATTAGAACTGCTGAAAAGAGCGGAAAAAAAGCCTGATTTAACCATTACGTTTAAGCATGTAACTCATGCTTTTTTGGTTTTCTCTTTTCAGGAAAGTACTGCTCAAGCCTTTGCAAATGACCGTATGATTGCTGATGGTGATGTATCCGCAGCAATTCGTTTAGTTCGCTGCCTCAATAAAATGGAGTCTCTCATTTTACCGAAATTGGTGGCTTCACTCGCTGTTAAAGAATACCCAACTGAACTTACCCTAAAAGAAAAATTCAACCAAGCTGCAAATATTTATTTAAAAGTAGCTAAGTCTTACTTCAAGCGGAGCGCATAACATGGCTAAACCATATTACGAATTCTTTTGTCCTGTAAAAGTCATTGCCGGTAATGCTGCTTTAGAACATATTCCGTTTGAACTTGCGACTTTAGGTGCAAAACGCCCTCTTATCATTACCGATAAAGGTGTTCGTGCAAATGGCTTGTTAAACCCTATTGAAGCTGCTTTTAGCACAACTGATGCAGTCATTGGTCATGTTTTTGATGATGTTCCACCAGACTCAAGTCTTGAAGTTGTTCGACTTGCCGCGGAAGCTTATCGCACAAATAAATGTGATGCGATTATTGCTGTGGGCGGTGGTTCTGTTATCGATACCTCTAAAGCAACTAACATTTTAGTATCAGAAGGTGGAGATGATCTTCTTCAATATTCTGGTGCACACAACCTACCAAAACCATTAAAACCATTTTTCGTCATCCCGACTACATCAGGTACGGGATCTGAAGTGACCATGGTTGCTGTTGTATCTGATACACAAAAGAATGTTAAATTGGCATTTGCTTCATATTACTTAATGCCACATGCTGCGATTTTAGATCCACGCATGACATTAACGTTACCACCTCACTTAACTGCAATGACGGGCATGGATGCATTAACACATTGTGTTGAAGCATACACCTGTATGGCAGCTAACCCGCTTAGCGATGCCTATGCAAGTGCGGGTATTAAAAAGATTAGCGAAAATCTATTTAATGTCTTAGAAAATCCAAATGACTCACAAGGTCGTTTAGAACTTGCACAAGCTTCTACAATGGCAGGCATTGCATTCTCTAACTCGATGGTAGGCCTTGTACACTCATTAGGACATGCATTAGGTGCAGTTGCTCACCTGCCCCACGGGCTGTGCATGAACTTATTCTTACCTTATGTGCTTGAGTACAATAAACAAGTCAATGGTCAGAAAATTGGCGAGTTGCTATTACCACTTGCAGGTGCGGATATTTATGCCCAGACTCCTGCTACTCAGCGTGCAGACAGAGCAATCGCAACTATTTTAGCAATGCGTGATCGTTTATTTAGCTTAACCAAATTACCACGTACCTTACGTGAAACAGGTAAAGTTACTGAAGCACAGCTTGATGAAGTGGCAGAGAAAGCACTAAATGATGGCTCAATTATTTATAATCCTAAAGAAGCAAGCTTAAAAGATCTACGAGAGATCTTACAAAAAGCTTGGTAAGTTAAGATTTAGATATCTAAAGCAAAAAGCTAAAGGTCTGATTTTTATGACAAATCAGACCTTTTTTATATCTATGAATTTTTATTCATCATTTTCTTTGGAAATATGGCAAAAAATTTGCTAAAAAATCCACGAAAGTACTGACAATTTGCATCAATTTAGGATAGATTGGCGCACTTTATCTTTTATGTAGGGGGGATCGTTCGTCTCAAACGATCCTTAACACCAAGCTGATCCTTGATCAACGATTATGAGGATAACGCCGTTGACAAACTTATCTGGGACTAAACCAACAGCTAAACTTCAAAAGAATCTTGTGCTTTGGCACATCATTATTATTGGTTTAGCTTATATTCAGCCATTAACTTTATTTGATACTTTTGGTTTAGTATCAGAACGAAGTGGTGGACATGTACCTACTTCTTATATCTTTGCCTTAGTTGCAATTTTATTGACGTCGATCAGTTATGGACACATGATCAAACGCTATCCTTCTTCAGGATCAGCATATACCTACGCCCAAAAGTCAATTCACCCTAATGTTGGTTTTATGGTGGGTTGGTCATCTTGGCTAGACTATCTACTTTCACCACTCGTCAATATCATTTTGGCCGATATTTATTTAAGAGCTTTATTTCCAGAAGTAAATAATTGGCTATGGGTTATTGGCTTAACTGCATTAATGACTGTGATTAACTTATTTGGCGCACGCTTTGTCGCGCGTTTTAACAGTACAATTGTGGTTATTCAACTTGGTGTTATTTTTTACTTTGTTTATCAAGTATATATTCTTCTTACCCAAGGCGTATATGCTGATGGTACGCTTAATCCCGATAAAGCCGAATTATGGTCATTAACTCCTTTTTGGAATGATATGACTTCTATTAGTGCTTTGATTGGTGGTGCAACAGTACTGTGCTTTTCTTTTACAGGCTTTGATGCTTTATCTTCACTTGCAGAAGAAACTAAAGATGCTGAAAAAACGCTTCCAAAAGCGATTTTCTCAACAGCATTGCTCGCAGGTATTATTTTTATTGTAAGCACTTACTTTATCCAGTTGTATTTCCCTAGCAACCCAAACATCTATTTTAAACCGTTAGATGAATCACAACCTGTTATGGTTGCAGCAATTGGCAGCATTGCATTTAAAACATTAGTTTTATATTTTGCTGTAGTTGCAGTAATGGCATCCGGTATTTCAGCACATGCTGGTGTATCTCGCTTAATGTATGTAATGGGTCGTGATGGGGTTATCAATAAAAAGCTGTTTGGTCATATTAGCCCAAGATTGCATACTCCGACTTACAATATTCTTATTGTTGGTGTGGTTGCCTTATCTGCTGGTTTTTTAGACCTTGAGCATATTGTTAACTTAATTAGTTTCGGCGCCTTAACTGCTTTTAGTTTTGTAAATTTCTCGGTGATTTCGCGCTACGCACTTAGAGATGGTAAAAACAAATCTATCAAAGATATTATTAATTACATTATTGTACCAACGCTTGGCTTTGCTAGTGTGTTCTTAATGTGGTTAGAAATTGACAAGCTTGCTTTGCAAATTGGCTTAGCTTGGGCAGTGTTTGGAGTAGGTTATCTTGCCTATAAAACCAAAGGCTTTAAATATAATGCTCCTCAACATAATGAGCATGAATAATAAAAAAGGCGCTTAAAAGCGCCTTTTTTATGGACTCATTAACCATATATTTTATTTACAATGGCTTGTACACGTTTTGCATAAACTTTAGCTGTTTCCAAATCTCCTGTTGGAATTTCATCTACACTTGCATCCGAAGGTGATTGAACTAAAAGTCCTACCGAACCGCCTAAGTTGTTTACATCTTCACGTGTTGCATCTTTGGTATTCGCTGGCAATAAGCCCAGACTCACCCAAATACCACCATGCTGTGATGCTAAAGTTTGCAGTTGGATAAGCGTAACTTGTTTATCCCCATTTAAACTTGCACTATTCGTAAAGCCTGCAAAAACTTTATCTTGCCAACCACGTGTGAACCAAACCTTTGAAGTTGCATCAGCAAATTTTTTAAATTGCCATGGTGCTGTACCCATATAAGTCGGCGCACCAAACACAATGCCTTTTGCATTATTCAATGTTTCCCAATCTTGGTCAGTGATATTACCTTCCTGATTAATCTGGATAAGTTGAGCATTAATTTCATTAGCAAAAGTTTCAGCCACTACTTTAGTGTGGCCATAACCCGAGAAATATACAACCGCAATATTAGAATTAGACATGGAAGAAAACCTATGTTTTATTAAATTCCATTTAATGATATATTTTAGATACTAGGTGTCAATTAGTTACCATTTGGTAACTATCCTATTTTTTAGAAAAGAGAGGGTAAATTAGATGAATGAATGTCTAAAATATAATATTTTTCAACAACATTGCCCTGCTCGACTGTTTTTTGAAAAAATTGCAGACAAATGGGTTTTACTCATCTTAAATATTCTTGAGCATGAAACTCAGCACTTCAACTTACTTAAAAAAAATATTGAAGGGATTTCACCTAAAGTCTTGTCTCAGAAGTTAAAAATGTTAGAGAGAGACGGTTTTATCGAACGAAAAATTCAGGATACTTCCCCTATTCGTGTCGATTATTCCCTCACCCCACTTGGGCAAAATGTAGCTGCTATGGCGTATCAGTTAAAAGAGTGGGCTGAAACTAATATTGAGCAAGTTTTAGCAGCCCAAATCATCTATGACGAAAAAATACTAGAACAAGCTTAAATAAAAATAAGGCCACTAAGGGCCTTATTTTTATTCAGTACTTAAGAAATTAACCTAATTTTTTAAAGCCTTGCTGACGCCATGCTTCATATACAATTACGGCAGTTGCATTAGATAAGTTTAAACTTCTTGAGTTTTCTGCCATTGGTAAACGAATCCATTGTTCTTGAGGGAACCTCAGACGAACATGTTCAGGCAAGCCACGTGTTTCTGGCCCCATCAATAAAGCCACAGGTCTATTTAAATCAACTGTATGAGGGGTAGCAGAACCTTTCGTAGTTAAAGGAAAAACATGCTCAACACCTTTTGCTTTTAAGTCCGCAAGACAAAGCTCTATGTTGTCCCAAATTTGCATTCTTGCCCATTCATGATAATCAAGCCCTGCACGTTTAAGCTTTTTATCATCCAGTTCAAAGCCTAAAGGCTTAACTAAATGCAATTGAGCGCCTGTATTCGCGCATAGACGAATAATATTACCTGTATTAGCAGGAATCTCAGGCTCGTATAGAACAACATGAATCACTTAATTACTCACTTAAATTACTTATTGGTTAGCTCAGGCAATAATTACATCTCTTTTGCAGATATCAATAAGCCGACTAATTCCACTGTAACTGTTCACGCAAACGTACAACCTCACCAATAATTGTGAGAGTCGGCGCATGAATTTGATGTTCTGTCACTTTAGATGCAATATCAGCAAGTGACCCCACCACAACCTTCTGTTCAGGTGTCGTACCCTTTGAAATTAATGCGACTGGCATATCTGGACGTTGTCCATGCGCAATCAGCTGCTCACAAATACGCTCTAATCCCACTAACCCCATATACAGTACTAATGTCTGGTTTTCGTATACCAGTTCATTCCACGGTAACTCAGGAGAACCTTCTTTTAGATGGCCTGTAAGAAAGCGGACACTCTGAGCATAATCACGATGGGTAAGCGGAATACCTGCATAAGCTGAACACCCTGACGCAGCAGTAATACCGGGAACAACTTGAAATGGGACGCCAGCTTGAAATAACTCTTGGATCTCTTCGCCACCACGGCCAAAAATAAAAGGGTCTCCCCCTTTTAAACGACAAACACGTTTACCTTTTTTTGCGTAATCAACCAATAATGCATTAATACCTTCTTGAGGAACACTGTGGTTAGAACGTGCTTTACCAACATATATTTTTGTTGCGTCTCGACGACACAATTCTAAAATAGGTGCAGAAACAAGGCGGTCATAAATGACCACATCAGCTTGCTGCATTAAACGTAAAGCTTTTAAAGTAATGAGTTCAGGATCACCAGGACCTGCCCCCACCAAATAAACCTCGCCTTTAGGTGCTTTCCACTCCTGCAATGCTTGTTCAAGCATGCTATCGGCAACATCTAGATTGTCATTAAAAACTTGTTCCTTTAAGGGGCTTGCATACAAGTTTTCCCAAAAAATACGGCGCTCATCTGGATTAGAAATTTTTTCTTTAACCTGATTGCGCCATTTTCCTGAAAACTCAGCTAACTTGCCCATGCCATGTGGAATAGAGGTTTCTAACTGCGTACGGATTTGACGAGATAGAACAGGAGATGTTCCATTTGAAGCCACTGAAACAATTAATGGAGATCGATCAATGATCGCAGGCACCATAAAACGACAATGTGGAATATCATCGACGCTATTTACAAGTAAATTGCGTGCTTCACACTGCTCAAAAACTGTTTTATTTACTTCTGCGTCATTGGTCGCTGCAATAACTAAACGATAGGGTGTACTTAAAAACTTTTCAGCAAAAGCTTCAATAAACGACACGCCGCCTGTTGTTGTAATTAATTGCAGAAGCTGATCTTCAATTGCAGGAGCAACAACATCAATTATTGCTCCTGCCTTAGCCAATAAGGTTGCCTTGCGTAAAGCAATATGCCCTCCGCCCACAATCAGACAACGTTGCTGTTGCAACTTCAAAGAGATTGGAAAAATATCCACCTTAAACCTCTACATCAATCATCTGACTATGTTTAAGCAAAAACCGTGCACAATTTAGATGCAAAGCTTAATCAATAAACGTTACACCACCCATATATGGGCGTAATACTTCTGGAATCTCAATTGAACCGTCTTCGCGTTGGTAGTTTTCCATTACTGCAAGTAAAGTACGCCCAACAGCAAGGCCTGAACCATTTAGAGTATGCACCAATTCGGTCTTCTTCTGATCCATACGGTAGCGTGCTTTCATACGACGTGCCTGGAAATCACCCATATTAGAGCAGCTTGAAATTTCACGGTAAGTATTTTGACTTGGAACCCAAACTTCTAAATCATAAGTTTTAGTCGCCCCGAAGCCCATATCACCACCACAGAGCAAAATTTTGCGGTAAGGCAAACCAAGTGCCTGTAAAATGCCCTCAGCATGTGCAGTAAGCTCTTCAAGTGCCTGCATAGATGTTTCAGGCTTAACGATTTGCACCATTTCAACTTTATCAAATTGGTGCTGACGAATTAAACCACGTGTATCACGACCATAAGAACCTGCTTCACTACGGAAACATGGTGTATGGGCCGCATATTTTAATGGTAAGCGATCTGCATCAATAATTTCATCACGGACAAAGTTAGTGACTGGAACTTCTGCTGTAGGGATGAGGTAGTATTCTTTTTCACCTTGAAGTTTAAATAGATCTTCTTCAAATTTTGGTAACTGACCTGTCCCACGTAATGAATCAGCATTTACCAAATAAGGCACATAAGCTTCGGTATAACCATTCTTTAAAGTATGGGTATCGAGCATGAACTGAGTTAAAGCACGTTGTAGACGAGCTAAAGGTCCCTTCAACACACTAAAACGTGAGCCTGTGAGTTTAGTGGCAGTTTCAAACTCTAGTCCGCCCATCCACTCACCTAAATCAGTATGATCTTTGATTTCAAAATCGAACTGACGAGGTGTACCCCATTTTGAGATTTCAACGTTATCATTTTCATCTTTACCAGCTGGTACAGATTCGTCCGGCAAGTTAGGAATGCTAAGCGCTTTTTGCTCAATCTCGTTTTGTAGATCTGATAAAGCAACTTCGGCAGCTTTAATTTCATCACCAATGGCTTGCATACGTGCCATGATTTCAGAAGCATCACCACCGGATTTTTTAATCTGACCCACTTGTTTAGCACCGGCATTTCGCTCTGCCTGTAACTTTTCAGTTTTTGATTGCAAGTCTTTACGGCGAGTCTCTAAAGATGCCCATTCTTGAACATCTAACTGAACACCACGTTTTGCCAAAGCTGCATTAACGACTTCAATATTATTTCTGAGTAACTTAGGGTCGATCATAATCAATCATAATATGGGTAAAAAACTGGCTATAGTGTAAGCCCTTAACACTAAAAAATATAGTGATCATCTTCATAACGAATAGCTTTCACACAATTCTTAGAATAGATCTTATATTTTATAAGTTATAGTTCGGTACACTCGGTAAATACTCAGGTTTAATATATTTAGCTGCTTCAAAATATGGCAAGGTTAATTCAGACATACCTTCTGCATAAGAAGCTAATTCATAAATTGGATAGACAAAAACAATCCCATTTGCACCATAGTAGAAATTATCACTTAATTGCAGTTTTTCGCGGCTAATATTGTGCTCTTGAAGCCAATTAGTATTTGCATCAAAAAGTGCATCAACCAACTGTTTTTCAACATCTGGCTTAATAAGTTCTTCAACGGTAATGTGCTTTTTATTTAGCAAGTCAAAATTTACAAACTCTTGATGTGACATACCATGTGCTGCCCCCGCAGAGTATGAATATGTCTGGAATGCAAAGGTTGCAAGGTTATAATTTTGCCCTAAATAACGGACATAGATGGCACTCTGACTTGAGCTCGGCTCCCCTTCCGGTACCTCAACAGGTTTATCAGCCAAATTTGCAAAAGCATTCGGGTCTGCTTTTTTTATACGGTTCGTAAAATAATCATTAATCCATTTTTGATTGGTTTGTACGGTCTGAAAATCATATTCAGTGCAGCCGTCTTCAAGACAAACTTTAGGTTTTGGCAGCTTTACAGGAACAACTTTTGCTTGAATGACAGGGACTTCAGCTTGCTTTTGCTCTTTTACTGAAGCACTAGAAGCCGGTTGTTCATCTTTAGCCGTAGATTTTGGCTGACAACCGCTCACCGCAACCATGGCAGCTAACATTGGAAGAATGAAAATAGTTTTTTTATCGTAAAGTTGCATGTTAATCCCCGTAAACTCACTCCTACCACTATACAAAGCGTAAGTTTAAGACGGGGTTAAAAAATGTATCTAGGCTTGATATATAAAAAGAAAGCCATCGTAAAGATGGCTTTCTAAATAATCAGACTTATTGATCAATAATATCGGTACCTTTCGGAGGCGTAAAATTGAAAGTTGAAGCCGGAATTGAGGCATTTACTTTAACATTCTTGAAACGAACATAAGTCGTTTGACCTAAAGAATCTTGCAATACCATGAGTGTAGGTGCTTTGTTGGCACCAAAACTAATCGTTAAGCTTTGGAAAGCTCCATCTTCTTTTTTAGGGAATAAAGTGAAATATAACTTAGATTTATCTGGCTGAGTTACTCGGTAAGACTTCATGATTTGGTTAGTATTACCAGAGAGTAATAAAGCCGGTGTATCAGCGACTTGATCATCTAGGCTTTGGCGCACAGCCTGTTGTAGATCAGGGTCATAAATCCAGACTGTTTTTCCACTTGTTACAATAGTTTGCTTAGAGGGACTTACAGTTTCCCAATAAAATTTCCCCGGACGTTCAACTTTCATTGAACCTTTAAATGTCTGGTTCATATGCTGAGCACTTAAGCCTTTTTTCTGTGCTACAGTTTTTGTATTCGCTTTCGTTGTTTGTTCAAAATCGGCAGTCAAACGCTGTAAGCCTGATAACTGATTTACCAAGTTCCCAATTGCCTGTTGCTCCGGTGCTGCTACGGGTGCAGCGAACGCTGTAGTACTCATTACAGGAGCAAGCACTGAGGCGCTGAGTGTAATAGCACACATGGTTTTACGAAGCATATTCATGTCATCACCTTTTTAGTTGCTGTAAGATAACTTGCTAGCCTTTCAATTAATCCAGCTAAACAAGCTCTTCATTCAAGACTTATATTAACCGACAAACTTTGTGCTAATCATTGAGAAAATAAGATATTTTGTTATGTTATTCATGTTGTTTGTAGAATTTCATTCATCATCATGAAGACAATATTGATGTATTTCCATAAAAAAAGCCCACAAAATGTGGGCTTTTTCTTAAGCTAAAACTTAAACAGTTTCAACTTTTACGTAGCGACGGCCAAATTGACCTTTCACTTCGAATTTTACTACGCCGTCAGCAGTAGCAAATAAAGTATGGTCACGGCCCATACCAACATTTGCACCAGCGTGGAATTCAGTACCACGTTGACGAACGATGATGTTACCAGCAGTTACAGTTTGGCCACCGTAAACTTTAACACCTAACATTTTTGGGTTTGAATCACGACCGTTCTTCGTCGATCCACCGGCTTTTTTAGTTGCCATGTCTCTTACTCCTCGTGATTAGCCTGAAATACCAGTAATTTTCAACTCAGTGAACCATTGACGGTGACCTTGTTGTTTACGGTAGTGTTTACGACGACGCATTTTGATGATGCGGATTTTGTCGTGACGACCATGACCAATCACTTCTGCAGTTACTTTAGCGCCAGCTACAACTGGAGCACCGATTTGAATGTTGTCACCGTTTACAACCATTAATACATCATCAAATGTAATAGTTGCGCCAGATTCAGCCTTCAATAATTCAACTTTAAGGGTTTCACCCTCAACTACACGGTGCTGTTTACCACCGCTTTGGATTACTGCGTACATAACGTACTCCAATCAGCCCGTGTCGTCGTGCCGATAAAGGGATATATCGATCTTAAAACGAACGCCACTGGGGTTATACAAGGCGACAGATTTTAAGTGAAATTTGATCAAACGACAAGTGCTTTATCTTTAACTAAGCAACAGAAGCCATCATTCTTACATAATAAAAATAGCTTCAATTTGATTTTAGTACTTTTCATTGATTCTGAATGGAATTTAAAATACAGTTCCAAACACAACTTGCAACAAGAACAAGCTGTATTCATGTTGACGTTATTAAAATTTATTGTTTTGTCGGAAACACATGGTTTTGCCGAAATAAAGAACAAAGAACTCTTCATGAACATACAAATGATTAATATCAATTGCTTGTTTCCCTGTTTAATGCACTTTTAATTGATACACTAACGCCACTTATCTACCAATACGGGGTTTTTCTTCATATGGTCATCGATTTTAAGCAAGACATTCTCGCTCCTGTTGCTACAGACTTTGCTGCGATGGATCACTTGATTAATGAAGGAATTAGCTCAAAAGTCGGCTTGGTCATGTCAGTGAGTAAACATGTAGTTGAAGCTGGCGGCAAACGTATGCGCCCAATCATGTGTTTACTTGCAGCACGCGCTTGCGGCCTCGACAATATGCAAAATGCACAGCGTCTGGCAGCTATTATTGAAATGCTTCATACCGCAACTTTAGTGCATGATGATGTAGTTGATGAATCTGGACTTCGCCGTGGTCGCCCTACTGCAAATGCAACATGGAACAATCAAACGGCCGTATTGGTTGGTGACTTCCTTATTGCCCGCGCTTTTGACCTTTTGGTTGATTTAAACAACATGACCTTATTAAAAGACTTCTCAACAGGTACATGTGAAATTGCTGAAGGTGAGGTATTACAGCTCCAATCTCAGCATCAACCGGATACAACCGAAGAAACATATTTAAAAATTATTCACGGGAAAACTTCTCGTTTATTTGAACTTGCAACCGAAGGTGCGGCTATTTTGGCAGGACAAGAAGCTTACCGCGAACCTTTAAGATTATTTGCAGGTCATTTCGGAAATGCATTCCAGATTATTGACGATATTTTAGACTACACTTCAGATGCTGAAACATTAGGTAAAAATATTGGTGATGATTTAATGGAAGGTAAACCGACTTTACCGTTAATTTCAGCATTAGCACATTCAACCGGTGAAGAGCATGCCATTATCAGACGCAGTATTGCGACTGGTGGTGTTGACCAATTACCTAAAGTGATTGAAATTGTGCAAAAGTCTGGTGCTTTAGACTATTGCCAGCGTCGTGCCCAAGAAGAAACAGAAGCAGCACTGCAAGCCTTATCAATCTTGCCTGATACACCTTATCGTCAAGCATTGATTAATTTAACTCGGCTTGCATTACATCGAATACAGTAGATATTATTTTGCCTATGCATATAAATTTTTCAGAACATTTTTTTAAAATCCAGAAACAGCTTGAAAGCCCTCAAGCTGTTATTGACGAAAATATTCTCATTGACCTAGTCAATGCTTTACGGCCATCCGATCCCCAAGATACGGATGAAATAGAGCAAAAAATACAAGCCTTTATTGATAGCCTATTACTTACTCCTACCGCTCCAGCCCTTTTACAAACCTTTTTATTACGCCTCATTAATCAATATAAGCAAGTCAGCTTATATGCAGATAGCGGTATTTTGTCTTTAGATGGTTTCTGGAACCAGCTTGGGCAAAGACTTGGCGGCCATTTTCTGCCACTTATTGAAGATGCAAGTCAGCTTAAAATTCTGATTGGAAAAATTTTCTATTTAGAAAGTGATTCAATCTGGTTAAACAATGTCGATGACAAGGATTGGGCAACTTTGTTCGGACTTATTGGGCAAAGTAACAGTAATGTCGATGAAAAGCATGCCATTCAGCGAGAAATGATTAAGGCAATTACTGTCTTATCTTACCGTATTAGTGGTATCGGTCTTTATCCTGAATTTATTAACGCTCAACCTGAATTAACCGAATATGAATCGCCATTTTTGGTACAAAACCGTGAAATTATTGAGTTTATAGAGAAGTACAAAAAACAGGATATTTCTAGCAACGACATTGCTGTGCTTCCACCTCCTGATGCCTCTCAAGCATTTGTAATGCTAGAGCAGTGTCGAGACGTCGTTTTAAAAATACGCCGAGCGACCAAAAGAATCGGTGTAAGTTTAAGTTTGACCTATCTTTTGTCTTTACTTGAACAGTGTTTAGATCGGATTGAATTATTACTCTATCTAGTTGTAGATGATAGCGAGGGACGCTACGTTTCTTTAGGAAACTTAATTTCAGACTTAACTAAAGCACATTATAGTGAAAAAAGTGTTCGCTCGTTACTCAGCACGACCAGTGAGCTTATTGCCTTTCAAGTCACAGAGAATGCAAGCCGTACTGGCGAACACTATGTAAGTACAGACACCAAAGGCTTTTGGGGCATGTATAAAGCCGCTGCTGGTGCAGGTGTGATTATTGCCTGTATGGCCTCATTAAAAATTCTTGCTGCACGTATGACGATGGCTCCGCTCATGCAAGCCTTTACGTTCAGTATGAACTATTCACTGGGCTTTATTCTGATTCATGTATTGCACTTTACTGTTGCAACAAAACAACCCGCAATGACAGCTGCCGCACTTGCAGCCACAGTTCAGCAACGGAAAGGCTCTAAAACGGCACAAATTGCAGAATTAGCCGCACTTATTATCAATATTATTCGAACTCAGTTTATTGCTATTTTGGGTAATATCTCGATTGCAATTCCTACTGCTGCTCTTATTACCTTTGCTTGGCAGTTCTATCTTGATGAGCCTTTATTAACTCATACCAAGGCAACTTATCTATTACATAGCCTAAACCCTTTTACCTCATTAGCCGTTCCGCATGCAGCGATTGCTGGGGTGTGTTTGTTTTTATCTGGCCTAATTGCGGGCTACTTCGACAACATGGCAGTTTATAGAAAAGTAGGACCACGTTTAAAAGCACATCGACGTTTAAGAAACTTATTTGGACAAGAACGCCTGAACCGTTTTGCAGAATATATTGAACGTAATTTAGGGGCGCTCGCAGGTAATTTCCTATTTGGCGTAATGTTAGGAAGTATGGGAACAATTGGCTTTATTTTGGGCCTACCTCTAGATATTCGTCACATTGCCTTTGCGTCAGCGAACTTCATTCAAGGTTTAATGACTATTAATGGTAGTCCTGATATTGGCTTGATTATAGTTTCATTTTTAGGCGTACTCTGTATTGGTCTCACCAACTTATTTGTGAGTTTCACACTCACTATTATTGTGGCATTACGTGCACGTCGAGTTCGCTTTGAACAATGGAAGCCATTAGCTAAACTGGTCATGACCCATTTTCTTACCCGACCAAGTGACTTCTTTTGGCCACCGAAACAGCCTCTAGAATTAGAAGAAAATGCCCAAGCCAATAGTGGGAAAAAAGCAGAACACTAAATGTTTTGCTTTGTACACAAAATGTGATGTCCGTCAATTTTGTTGTGATTGTTTTTCCAAATGTTAAAAAAATTTCAAAATGAATTTACGATGATCTATCAGGCTTGAAAAAAAGTGTACTGGCAAGTACACTTTCAACGGCGTTCAATAGTGAAAAACTATATGAATAAGCAAAGGTGTGTTTATGCCCTATCTATTGCTTTGTATTGGTTGCGTTTTTTTAGGATTAGGTGTTCTTGGTCTTTTTGTACCAAGTCTTCAATCTTTGGACTTGCTCACCGTTCAAACATTGAGTCACCATCGTTTAGATTATCTTAATACTATAACCACCTTTCTTGCACGCGTAGGCGGCATGCCTTTTGTATGTTTTTTATCCTTTCTAGTATGTATATATTTAGCATGGTATAAAAAATATATTACTGTTATTTTCATTAGCTTGGGAGTTATTGGCAGTATCACCATGGGTTGGCTGCTCAAGTGGTGTGTTAACCGGCCTAGACCTCCTGAGGCATATCATATTGTTGAAAGTTACGGTGCATCGTTCCCAAGTGCACATAGTGTTTATGCATCAACACTGGCTTGTCTGGCAATGATTATGTTATGCCATAAGCACAACATTAACTCTCCTTATATTGTTTTGATCTCCTGTCTTTGGTTTGTGTGTATGGGGCTTTCAAGAATATATGCAGGAGTTCATTTCCCAACAGACGTACTCGCTGGTTGGGGCATTGGTTTTATTTGGATTGCACTGCTTTGGCTCTGGTTATTACAAACACAAAGTAGGTTAAGTAGAAAACAAATATATTTTTAGATTTTATCTAAACGAGGTGGAACAATGATGTCGGCTAAGCTTTGGGCACCAGCCCTTACTGCTTGCGCATTAGCAACAAGTATCGCGCTTGTTGGTTGTAGCAAAGGCTCCGATGAGAAACAGCAAGCTGCTGCTGCTCAGAAAATGCCGCCTGCAGAAGTAGGTGTTATTGTTGCTCAACCACAAAGTGTTGAACAAAGCGTTGAGCTTTCAGGCCGTACTTCAGCATATCAAATTTCTGAAGTTCGTCCTCAAACAAGTGGCGTGATTTTAAAACGTTTATTTGCTGAAGGAAGCTATGTTCGTGAAGGTCAGGCGCTTTATGAGCTCGACTCTAGAACGAACCGTGCAACGTTAGAAAATGCAAAAGCATCACTCCTACAACAACAGGCAAATCTAGCTTCACTACGTACCAAGTTAAATCGTTATAAACAACTTGTTTCTAGTAATGCTGTGTCTAAACAGGAATATGATGACTTACTTGGTCAAGTCAATGTTGCAGAAGCACAAGTTGCAGCAGCTAAGGCTCAAGTAACAAATGCAAATGTAGATCTTGGTTATTCTACAATTCGCTCTCCTATTTCTGGCCAATCTGGTCGTTCTTCAGTAACGGCTGGTGCTTTGGTTACTGCAAACCAGACTGACCCGTTGGTAACGATTCAACAATTAGATCCTATCTATGTTGATATTAATCAGTCTAGTGCTGAGTTATTGCGTTTACGTCAGCAACTAAGCAAAGGCAGTTTAAATAACAGTAACAACACGAAAGTAAAATTAAAGCTTGAAGATGGTTCTACCTATCCAATCGAAGGGCAACTTGCTTTCTCTGACGCTTCTGTAAACCAAGATACAGGAACAATTACATTACGTGCCGTATTCTCTAACCCGAATCATTTATTGCTTCCGGGTATGTATACCACTGCGCAAATTGTTCAGGGCGTTGTTCCAAATGCTTACCTGATTCCTCAAGCTGCCATTACTCGTTTACCTACAGGACAAGCTGTAGCGATGCTTGTTAATGCTAAAGGGGTTGTTGAGAGCCGTCCTGTTGAAACCTCTGGTGTTCAAGGACAAAACTGGATTGTGACTAACGGCTTAAAAGCCGGCGATAAAGTCATTGTTGATGGTGTTGCCAAAGTTAAAGAAGGGCAAGAAGTATCAGCAAAACCTTATCAAGCTCAACCAGCAAACTCTCAAGGTGCAGCACCAAATGCTGCGAAACCGGCTCAATCAGGTAAACCTCAAGCAGAACAGAAAGCAGCTTCAAATGCATAAGGGGTAGATTGAATGGCACAATTTTTTATTCATCGCCCCATATTTGCGTGGGTGATTGCATTAGTCATTATGTTGGCGGGTATTCTTACGCTAACAAAAATGCCTATTGCACAATATCCAACGATTGCACCACCAACCGTAACGATTGCTGCGACTTATCCTGGTGCATCGGCTGAAACAGTTGAAAATACTGTAACCCAGATCATTGAACAACAAATGAATGGTCTTGATGGCTTACGTTATATTTCATCTAACAGTGCTGGTAATGGTCAGGCATCTATTCAATTAAACTTTGAACAAGGTGTTGACCCTGATATTGCACAGGTTCAAGTTCAAAACAAATTGCAATCTGCAACTGCGCTTTTACCTGAAGATGTACAACGTCAAGGTGTAACAGTTACTAAATCTGGTGCGAGCTTCTTGCAAGTTATTGCATTCTATTCACCAGATAACAACCTGTCAGACTCTGACATTAAAGACTACGTAAACTCGTCAATTAAAGAACCGCTTAGCCGTGTTGCCGGTGTTGGTGAGGTACAGGTCTTCGGTGGCTCATACGCAATGCGTATCTGGCTTGATCCAGCTAAATTAACAAGCTATCAACTTACTCCTAGTGATATTGCAACTGCCTTACAAGCGCAGAACTCGCAAGTTGCTGTAGGTCAGTTAGGTGGTGCTCCGGCTGTACAAGGTCAAGTTCTTAACGCAACAGTAAATGCACAAAGCTTATTGCAAACTCCTGAACAGTTTAAAAATATCTTCTTAAAGAACACAGCATCAGGTGCTGAGGTTCGATTAAAAGATGTTGCTCGCGTAGAATTAGGTTCGGATAACTATCAATTCGACTCGAAGTTTAACGGTAAACCGGCAGCTGGTCTTGCAATTAAAATTGCAACAGGTGCTAACGCACTCGACACAGCCGAAGCAGTTGAACAACGTTTATCTGAACTACGTAAGAACTATCCAACAGGTCTTGCAGATAAACTGGCTTATGACACGACTCCATTTATCCGTCTTTCAATTGAAAGTGTAGTACACACATTAATTGAAGCCGTGATTTTGGTATTCATTGTCATGTTCCTATTCTTACAAAACTGGCGTGCAACGATTATTCCAACGCTTGCAGTTCCAGTAGTTGTATTAGGTACATTTGCGGTCATTAATATCTTTGGCTTCTCAATTAACACCTTAACCATGTTCGCTATGGTATTGGCAATCGGTCTTCTGGTCGATGACGCCATTGTTGTAGTCGAAAACGTTGAGCGTGTGATGAGTGAAGACCATACCGATCCGGTTACCGCCACTTCTCGCTCAATGCAGCAGATTTCTGGTGCGTTAGTAGGTATTACCAGCGTATTGACAGCGGTATTCGTACCAATGGCTTTCTTTGGTGGTACAACAGGTGTAATTTACCGCCAGTTCTCGATTACCCTTGTAACTGCAATGGTTCTGTCGTTAATTGTAGCGTTGACGTTCACACCGGCACTTTGTGCAACTATCTTGAAACAGCATGATCCTAATAAAGAACCAAGCAATAATATCTTTGCGCGTTTCTTTAGAAGCTTTAACAATGGTTTTGACCGCATGTCACATAGCTACCAAAATGGTGTTAGCCGCATGCTTAAAGGCAAAATCTTCTCTGGCGTGCTCTATGCTGTTGTAGTTGCCCTTTTAGTCTTCTTGTTCCAAAAACTCCCGTCTTCATTCTTACCAGAAGAAGATCAGGGTGTGGTCATGACACTTGTACAATTACCACCAAATGCAACGCTTGACCGTACTGGTAAAGTGATTGACACCATGACTAACTTCTTTATGAATGAAAAAGATACCGTGGAATCTATTTTCACTGTTTCTGGTTTCTCATTCACAGGTGTTGGTCAAAACGCTGGTATTGGCTTCGTTAAGTTGAAAGACTGGAGCAAACGTACGACACCAGAAACTCAAATTGGTTCATTGATTCAGCGTGGTATGGCATTAAATATGATCATTAAAGATGCATCATATGTTATGCCGTTACAGCTTCCAGCAATGCCTGAACTTGGTGTAACTGCCGGATTTAACTTGCAGCTTAAAGATTCAAGTGGTCAAGGCCATGAGAAACTGATTGCAGCTCGTAACACGATTTTAGGTTTGGCATCACAAGATAAACGTCTTGTAGGTGTGCGTCCAAATGGTCAGGAAGATACTCCTCAGTATCAAATTAATGTAGATCAGGCTCAAGCTGGTGCTATGGGCGTTAGTATTGCCGAAATCAACAATACAATGCGTATTGCATGGGGTGGCTCATACATTAACGATTTCGTTGACCGTGGTCGTGTGAAAAAAGTTTATGTTCAAGGTGATGCGGGCAGCCGTATGATGCCTGAAGACTTAAACAAATGGTATGTACGTAATAACAAAGGTGAGATGGTTCCATTCTCGGCATTTGCTACAGGCGAATGGACGTATGGTTCTCCACGTCTCGAACGTTATAACGGCGTGTCATCGGTTAACATTCAAGGTACACCTGCACCTGGCGTGAGCTCTGGTGATGCCATGAAAGCAATGGAAGAAATTATTGGTAAGTTACCATCTATGGGCTTACAAGGTTTCGACTATGAATGGACAGGCTTATCACTTGAAGAACGTGAGTCTGGTGCTCAAGCGCCGTTCTTATACGCACTTTCATTGTTAATCGTATTCCTTTGCTTGGCTGCACTATATGAAAGCTGGTCAATTCCGTTCTCGGTTTTACTTGTGGTACCACTTGGTGTCATTGGTGCAATCGTATTGACCTACTTGGGTATGATTATTAAAGGAGATCCAAATCTCTCAAATAACATTTACTTCCAAGTAGCGATTATTGCGGTTATCGGTCTTTCTGCAAAAAATGCGATCTTGATTGTTGAATTCGCAAAAGAATTGCAGGAAAAAGGTGAAGATCTACTTGATGCAACCTTACATGCTGCAAAAATGCGTTTACGTCCAATTATCATGACCACCCTAGCCTTCGGTTTCGGTGTACTTCCACTTGCACTTTCAACAGGTGCTGGTGCAGGAAGTCAGCATTCTGTAGGCTTTGGTGTACTTGGTGGCGTACTCAGCGCGACGTTCTTAGGTATCTTCTTTATCCCTGTATTCTATGTGTGGATTCGTAGTATCTTTAAGTACAAACCAAAAACCATAAACACTCAGGAGCATAAATCGTGATGCAAAAAGTATGGTCTATTTCAGGTCGTAGCATTGCGGTATCTGCACTTGCGCTTGCTTTGGCAGCTTGTCAAAGCATGCGCGGCCCAGAACCAGTCGTGAAAACCGATATACCACAAAGCTATGCATATAACAGCGCTTCTGGTACGTCTATTGCTGAACAGGGTTATAAACAGTTCTTTGCTGACCCGCGTTTGCTTGAAGTGATTGATTTGGCTCTTGCCAATAACCGTGACTTACGTACAGCAACGCTCAATATTGAACGTGCTCAACAGCAATATCAGATTACACAGAACAACCAGCTTCCAACAATCGGTGCAAGTGGTAGTGCAATTCGTCAGGTTTCTCAAAGCCGTGATCCGAATAACCCCTACTCTACTTATCAAGTAGGTTTGGGTGTAACTGCTTATGAGCTAGATTTCTGGGGTCGTGTTCGTAGCCTCAAAGATGCTGCTTTAGATAGTTATCTTGCAACACAAAGTGCTCGTGATTCGACTCAAATCAGTCTGATTAGCCAAGTTGCTCAAGCATGGTTAAATTATTCGTTTGCAACAGCAAACTTAAGACTGGCAGAGCAAACGCTTAAAGCACAGTTAGATTCTTACAATCTCAACAAAAAACGTTTTGATGTAGGTATCGACAGTGAAGTTCCATTACGTCAAGCACAGATTTCTGTAGAAACTGCGCGTAATGATGTAGCGAACTACAAAACTCAAATTGCTCAAGCACAAAACTTGTTGAACTTGCTTGTAGGTCAACCTGTTCCACAAAACTTGTTACCTACACAACCTGTAAAACGCATTGCTCAACAAAATGTGTTTACTGCCGGTTTACCAAGTGACTTGTTAAATAACCGTCCAGATGTAAAAGCTGCTGAATACAACTTAAGCGCTGCGGGTGCGAATATTGGTGCAGCAAAAGCACGTTTATTCCCAACCATTAGCTTAACAGGTTCAGCTGGTTATGCATCAACTGACTTAAGTGATCTATTTAAGTCTGGTGGTTTTGTATGGTCAGTTGGTCCAAGCTTAGATTTACCAATCTTTGACTGGGGTACACGTCGTGCCAATGTAAAAATTTCTGAAACTGATCAGAAAATTGCATTGTCTGATTATGAAAAATCAGTTCAATCTGCATTCCGTGAAGTTAATGACGCGCTTGCAACTCGTGCCAACATTGGTGAGCGTTTAACCGCTCAGCAACGTCTAGTAGAAGCAACTAACCGCAACTACACACTTTCAAATGCCCGCTTCCGTGCTGGTATTGATAGTTACTTGACTGTTCTTGATGCGCAGCGTTCTTCATATGCAGCTGAACAAGGTTTGTTATTGCTTCAACAAGCAAACTTAAACAACCAAATCGAGTTATACAAAACTCTAGGTGGTGGTTTAAAAGCAAATACTTCAGATACAGTGGTTCACCAACCATCTAGTGCTGAACTTAAAAAGCAATAAGTTTTAAATCACTTTCTTATAAAAGCTCACTTCGGTGGGCTTTTTTATTGCAACTCATCTGAATATTTTTTATCTTGAAAGCTAAAGAAATTTAGTTTGATAAAAAACAATGTTATTAAGTAATTTAGAAAGTGTTCCAGGCCACCAAATTTTAAAGCAGCTTGATGTCGTTTACGGGAGTACCGTCCGTAGTAAGCATGTGGGTCGCGACTTGATGGCAAGTTTAAAGAATATTGTAGGTGGTGAACTTACGGGTTATACCGAATTATTAGAAGAATCTCGCCAAGAGGCTATGCAACGTATGATTGCTAAAGCAGAACAACTTGGTGCCAATGCAATTGTTGGTATTCGTTTTTCTACCTCAAATATTGCCCAAGGTGCTTCTGAATTATTTGTATATGGCACAGCAGTAGTTGTGCAGCCTCAAACACCTCATCTACCCGATCCATTTAGTGCATAGGTAGAAAATGGACAATCTTATTTTTCAGCTTGTTATTTTTCTCATTCTTTTCAGTATTGGTTGGGCTTTTGGCCGCCATATTGAACGAAAACATTTAAATGAACTTCTAGAAAAAGAGCAACAATTTGCCCATATCAGAATTGATACCAATCGTTTTGCCACAAGCGACCAGTTGGGACATTTTATTAGCAGTAATGTGGTTATTTCGCATGACTACTTTAAATATGTACTGGCCTCTATAAAAAATATTTTAGGTGGTCGGCTGACCAGTTATGAAAGTATTGTTGAACGTGCTCGCCGCGAGGCGATTGTACGACTAAAACTACAAGCTCAAAGTGTCGGTGCCAATCACATTATGGGAGTTCGGCTGAGTACAACCGAACTGGGTATGCAAGGTGGAATGGTAGAGGTATTTGCCTACGGAACAGCAGTCAAAGATGAACACTGCCCCATAGCAGAAAAATGTATACGCGGATTGCCAATATTTTTAGTTAAGTGTTGGCAAATTCCGGTAATTTTCCATATGCCCTGTTGTTTTGCCAAAGTAAAATAATAGCGACCAAAAGAATGAAAATAATCATTTTCCGAAAAACGATAAATTTGATAATTACATTCTAACCATGCTTGGTCTTGTTCAATCCGAATAAGAGGATTGCTTAAATTGTGCTGTAGCCGCAAATGTGACAAAGCTTGTTGCCGTGAACCTTTATATTCATGACAAGACACTACACATAAAGGCTCCCCTCTAAACTGCAAATAATCCACCTCAAGTTGATCGGCCAACAACTCATCAAACGCATCCCAATTTTTCTGGTCAAAAACCAATTGAAAACGCGTAATGACCTCTAAAATACGATGGTAGTCTTGATCCATGGTGAACCTTCTATGCGGGTTTTTCCATCAATTTAGCACGGCGAAATCTTTTTTTTATTTCACTTTTGTTTTCCGGATCATTTTATAGAGTAGTTTCGGTGACATACGGGAAACCATCACGCCTAATTTTTCTTTAGTACCACCCACTACAATATATTCCTGTCCTTGCATTAAAGCCTTAACTGACTGTTCTGCAAAAACATCGGCCTCTAGTCCATTTTCGATTGCTTCATCTTGGTGGCCTTGAGGTTGCCCTGCACCATTTAGTGCATTAAACGAAACATTAGTTTTTACAAAGCCCGGGAAAATAACCGAAACTTCAACACCCTGATCGGCAACTTCGGCACGTAAACTGTTGGCCCACATATGAATAGCAGCTTTAGCAGCCGAATAACTCGCACGGTACTGCGTACCTAAAAGCCCTGCCACGCTAGAGACAAATACAACTCGACCAGACTTTTGTTTAAGCATGGTCGGTAACACAGTTTTGGTTAATGCTACTTGTGAGAAATAATCGACTTCCATAATGGCCCGTTCTGTTGCCATTGTGGTGTCTTGAATAAGAGCACGTTGACTTAAACCCGCATTATTAATAAGCCAGTCAATTCGTCCTTTTGCTTTTAAAATCTGCTCATAAGCCTCTTGAACTTGCTCTTGATTGGTAATGTCTGCAACTACCGACAAGTGCTGATCCGGATGGAGTAAACCAACGCGAACTTCTTCTAACTCTTCAAAGCGACGCGAAGTTAAAATCACTTGAGCACCTTGCAAAGCAAACTCACCAGCTAAAGCTTTACCTAAACCGGAAGATGCTCCCGTAATCCACACCACTTTATTTTGCAAAGTATCAAGTTTGGCCATTTTAACTTCCTATTATCTTTTTAAATTATGCTGCTTGATGCATGAAGGCCAAAAAGTGGTTGATATAGTGAGTTGCGGTCGTTTGATCAACCTGCGTCCCCAATTTTTCCAAACGTTTATAGCCCAAATGCGTTGTCATATTAATGACCCCATTTAGGGTTTTATCGACAACCAAATTAAATTTTAAACGTTTTTTAGGTTCACGTACTAGGCTTGTTACACCTAAATCCACAATTTGAATTAAGGTCTGAAAAGCTTTTTCTACGCTTTGCATATTGCCCTCACGTATTTGTTCCGTCAGTGTTTGGGCCTGTTGTACAAGTTGAGGGGTGATCGGGTATGTAATATAAACATCTTGCTCACATTCTTTCATGAGTGAGGTCATATAATCAACCAAAGGTAATAGTCGTTCATTACCGAAAAAAGAGACTGACCAAGGCATATATTTTCGGAAAGTATCTAAAATTTGCTGAAGAACTTTCTCGGACTCATACCGCTGTTTTTGAGTCATAGTAGAGTTGTCTTGCTCATCCTTTAACAATACAGAGAAAACTTGCTCAATAATTTCACAAGACAAATCGGAAAGAACATCCCCCAATACTTTCGACTGGCTTTCTCTTACCCCAGCATGTAATTTCTCTCGAATTGAAGCAAATTGGGTATAGGTTGAATCGGAAATCTTTAAAAAAACTTTGTAGCTCATGTGTCGCATCCCTTTTCAATTCTTTTGTAATTTTTCTGCCGTGCCGCTACACGATTAAATTGTGATCCATGCTTCATAAATCTACCGTTTTTTGAAAAAAATACAAAACCGTTTATCTGTTTTCAGCACATTAATTTCGAGGCAATTTTTTGCTACAATAGATGCAATTTTTTATGCATATTCGATCTAAGCTACTATGACTGACGCTCAAACCGCTCAAAATATTGCCACCACCTACGATCCAACCGAGATCGAAAAGAAGTGGTACAAAACGTGGGAAGAACAAGGTTACTTCAAACCTTCTGGTCACGGTGAATCATTCTGTATCATGATTCCACCACCAAACGTCACTGGTAGTTTGCACATGGGCCATGGCTTTAACAATGCCATTATGGATGCCCTCACCCGTTATAACCGTATGATGGGTAAAAACACTTTGTGGCAACCGGGTACTGACCATGCTGGTATTGCAACTCAAATGGTTGTTGAGCGTCAACTTGGCTTACAAGGTATCACTCGTCACGACTTAGGCCGTGAAAAGTTCATCGAAAAAGTTTGGGAATGGAAAGAGCAATCTGGCGGCACAATTACCAAACAAATTCGCCGTTTAGGTTCGTCTGTAGACTGGTCACGTGAACGCTTCACGATGGATGAAGGTTTATCAAACGCCGTTAAAGAAGTATTCGTTCGATTGCACGAAGACGGTTTAATTTACCGCGGTAAGCGCCTAGTAAACTGGGACCCTAAACTTCAAACTGCGCTTTCTGACCTTGAAGTAGAAAGCAAAGAAGAAAAAGGCTCACTTTGGCACTTTAAATATTTCTTTGAAGATAAATCAGTTAAAACTCAAGATGGCAAAGACTATCTCGTAGTTGCAACGACTCGTCCTGAAACTTTACTTGGTGATACTGCTGTTGCTGTTCACCCTGAAGATGAGCGTTATGCGCACCTTGTTGGTAAAAATATTGTATTGCCAATTACAGGTCGTTTAATTCCAATCGTTGCTGACGACTACGTTGAAAAAGACTTCGGTACTGGCTGTGTAAAAATCACCCCTGCTCACGACTTTAACGACTATGAGTTAGGTAAACGCAATAGCTTGCCAATCATTAATATCTTCAACAAAAACGCTGAAGTTTTAAGTGAGTTTGAATATATTGCCAAAGCTGGTGAACAAATTTCTAAAACCATTACTGCACCTGCAGATTATGCTGGTTTAGAGCGCTTCGAAGCACGTAAAAAACTAGTTGCTCAAGCGGAAGCTGAAGGCTGGTTAGACCAAATCCAACCGTATGACTTAAAAGCGCCACGCGGTGACCGTTCAGGCGTGATTATTGAGCCGTTACTGACTGACCAATGGTATGTAAAAATTGCGCCGCTTGCTGAGCCTGCAATTGAAGCGGTTCAAGATGGTCGTATTAAGTTTGTTCCAGAGCAGTACAGCAACATGTACATGGCATGGATGCGTGACATTCAAGACTGGTGTATTTCACGTCAGCTTTGGTGGGGTCACCGTATTCCAGCTTGGTACGATGCAGATGGCAATATCTATGTGGGTCGTAGCGAAGAAGAAGTTCGCGCGAAAAATAACATCGCGGCTGATGTTGAACTTAAACAAGACGAAGACGTACTTGATACATGGTTCTCATCTGCACTTTGGACATTCTCAACTTTAGGCTGGCCAGAACAAACGCCTGAACTCAAAACTTTCCACCCGACTGACGTGTTGGTGACTGGTTTTGACATTATCTTCTTCTGGGTTGCCCGCATGATTATGATGACCATGCACTTCATGAAAAATGAAGATGGTTCATCTCAAATTCCATTTAAGACGGTTTACGTTCACGGCTTGGTACGTGATGGTGAAGGTCAAAAAATGTCGAAGTCTAAAGGTAACGTACTTGACCCATTAGACTTGATTGACGGTATTGATTTAGAAAGCTTAGTTGCGAAACGTACAACTGGCCTAATGAACCCGAAAGATGCAGCGAAGATTGAAAAATCAACGCGCAAAGAGTTCCCAGAAGGCATTAATGCTTATGGTACTGACGCAGTTCGTTTCACGTTCTGTGCCCTTGCAAACACTGGTCGTGACATCAAGTTCGACTTAAAACGTGTTGAAGGCTACCGTAACTTCTGTAACAAAATCTGGAACGCAACTCGTTTCGTTCTCATGAATGTTGAAGGTCAAACTGTTGGTCAAGAAGCCCGCCCTGACCTTTGGGAACTTCCAGAACAATGGATTATCAGCCGTCTGCAAAAAGCTGAAGCTGCTGTACACCAAGCGTTTGCAACGTATCGTTTAGACCTTGCTGCTCAAGCGATTTATGACTTTATCTGGAATGAATATTGCGACTGGTACGTTGAGTTAACTAAACCAGTTCTGAACGATGCAGAAGTTTCAGAAGAGCGTAAAGCTGAAGTACGCCGTGTATTACTTGCTGTGATGGAAGCCTCTTTACGTTTGGCTCATCCATTAATGCCATATTTGACAGAAGAAATCTGGCAAACACTTGCACCAATGCTTGGTCAAGGCGGCCCAACCATTATGACTGCTCAATACCCTATTCCTGAGCAAGCAAAAATCAACGAACAAGCTGAAGCAGATATGCAATGGCTTCAAGGTTTGATTGGTGCGGTACGTAACATTCGCGGTGAAATGGGCTTAGGTAATGCGCGTTTATTGCCAGTATTACTTCAAAACACATCTGACGCTGAACGTGAACAAATCATTCGTATTGAAGCATTGTTCAAAGCATTGGCTAAAGTTGAAAGCATTGAGTTCTTGAATCAAGACCAAGAGCCACCTTTATCTTGCTCTAGCGTTGTTAGCCATGCATCGGTATTTGTACCAATGAAAGGCTTAATTGACCCTAAAGCTGAGCTTGCTCGTTTGCAAAAAGACTTGGATAAAATCCAAAAGCAACACGACCAAATTGCAAATAAACTTGCAAATGAAGGCTTTGTTTCTAAAGCACCAGCAGCGGTGGTTGAAGGTGAAAAAGCGAAGCTTGCTGAGTTTGCTGCTCAGTTAGAGAAAGTTAAAGCGAATATGGAGCAGATTGCTGCGCTTTAATGCTGTGATTTGATTCAAAAAATCCCCTCAATTGAGGGGATTTTTATTGGTTACTTTGTAAACAAATAAAATAATAAATGATAGAATAATTTTAAATAATCATATTTTATAAATTCATGTCAAAAAGTAAATTTCAAATTGATGCTCGACTAGTTACCTTACTTTCACAATCATATTCTTCATCTGAACAAGCCTTAAAAGAATTGATCGATAATGCTTGGGATGCTGATGCTGATACGGTTTTCGTAGAGTTGCCTGATCAGGCAATGACAAATACTCCTTTAGTCATCCATGACTTTGGTTCTGGAATGACTGAACACGAACTAACGCATGAATACCTTTTTATTGCAAGTGACCGACGTAAACGCAGAGGTGAATTAACTAATCTTTTTAAAAGAAAAGTTAAAGGTAAAAAAGGGATTGGTAAATTTGCTGGGCTGATGATAGCAGATCACATGAAATTAGAGACTTGGGCTAAAGGTAAATGCTCTAGTTTTGAAATTTCATCGACAGCATTATCAGCTTCTCTTGAATTAGGAAAATTAGATTTATCTATCAAGGTTGAAGATTGTGAACCTAAGAAAAAAGGAACTAAAATCACATTAAATAATTTAAAACAAAATTTACATATCCCAAATCCTGAAAAGTTCAAATCTCTTTTAATTAGAGAGTATGGGAGAAGTGAGGACTTTAAAATTGTTATTAATTCTAAAACGTTAGACATTGATGATTTAAGGGGAAAATATCATGATGAACAATTAAGTATTAACAATTTAGGGTTAGTCAGACTTCAGCTAACCGTTTCTTCAGAAAAGTCAAAATTGAAACAAGCAGGTATATCAATTCGTGTCCAAGGTAAAATAATTGGTAAACCCTCATTTTTCGGTTTAGATAAGCATGAAAGCTTCCCTTCCAAATTATTAGATAAGATTTATGGTGAAATTGAAGCAGACTGGTTAAGTGAGCATGTAACTGCTGACTGGGGATCATTCATTGAAAATAGTTTACTTTTAGAAAAGCTAGAAGAAACAATTCAACCTATTTTAATCGCAAAGATAAGAGAAGAATATCGGCATGATATTGATTTAGCAAATGCTCGCTTACGCAAAAAAACTCAAGATAGGTTAGCTCTATTACCAGAATTCAAACGCCAATTTGCTGATAAAGCGATCAAATCTATTCTTGAAAAATATTATGGTGAACCAGATTCCAAGCTTGAACCTATCGTTAACGTTTTATTAGATTCTTTAGAAAAATCAGACTACAGAGCAATTTTAGACTATATCAATGAAGCTGATAAAAATGATATTTCTAAGTTAGCTGAAGCCCTCTCCGATTTTGGATTAGCTGAATTGGCAATTATTGCTGAACAAACAAAGACCCGATTAAAGTTCTTAGATTATTTTGAAGAGCTTTGTGATGAAAATGAAACTCTAGAAAGTGAAGTTCATAAAAGTTTAGAAAACAACTTATGGATTTTAGGTGCTCAATATTCAATTTTCAGTAGCAACATTACGCTTAAAAAACAAATTAACAAATATCTAGAAAAACATTATTCAGGTGATAGAGCAGATAAGAGACCAGACTTAATGTTAAGTGAGAATTATTTTTCTCAATATTTACTTATAGAATTTAAACGCCCTAAGCACCCTCTAGCTTTTGCTGATTATCAACAAGTCACTCATTATAGACATGATTTTTTACCATATACTAATAAAGACATAAAAGTGATGTTAATTGGTGGAAAAAGATCATCTGAATTAACTAATAGAGTTTATTCAGAGCCTAATGTTGAAATTCTAGTATTTGATGAAATCATCTCAACTGCAAGAAATCAATTAAATTGGCTTTTAAAAGAGTTAGGTTCAAAGTAACCACTAAACCGAAAAAAGTTTTTATAAATTTAATTACTTTTCAGTGTGAATAAACCAACCTCTCCTCTCAGGAGAGGTTTTACAAAACCCTATGCCCTAACAACATCTCAACCCCACTCACCTTTTTCATATGCTTTAAGCGTTCCTTTTCCCACTTCACCTGCTGCTTTAGCTCAGCACAGTCCGCATCTACAGCTTTATAAACATCACTGATATGCACATGCTCTGCTTTCACATTCTTGGCTAATTGAAAAGAATCCAAAATCTCAGCAATTTGGCTTTCAAGCTGCTGACTTTGTGCATCTAAAGCCAGTTTATAAAACCGCAACTGCTCGGCAGATAAGTCTTTAGCACCTAGCCCTTTATTCTGTTCAAGCTGTAACTGGAGTTTGAGTAAATAAAACAAATCCTGCTTTTCATAAGCCTGACTTGCCTGTTGGAACAGCTCCGTTTTTTCTAATTTTTTAGTTTCATCTTGCTCACGATCTGGGTGAATCATCGCGGCAATTTTTAAATAAACTGTTTTGAGTGACTGCGCTGCCATTTGCTCAGCTTGTTCACGTTTTTGTTGCTGCCTTTGCTGTTTAGCTTGTTCTCGCGCTTGTTGTTGCTCAGCTGCATACTTTTCAAATTCTTCTTCTAACTCTGCACGTTGATCAACACTTTCTTGGTATTCAGATTTTATTGGCTGCACTTTTTTATTCTTTTTTACAGACTTCCCCGCATGTTGCTGATAAAAGGTATCGATCTGCTTCACTAACTTCAATTGTTCAGCAGACAGCATTTTGGAGCGCTTCAACATTTGTGCAAGCTGGGCAATTTTTCGTCTAGTTGTTGCATGTCTGCTTTGGAAAACTCATGGCTATGTAACATATTCCAAAGTTGCTCTAACTGTTGGAATAACACTTCATGCAAATCGCCATACACAGGCATCAGTTTTTGTCGTATGTGCTGTTGAATCTCAGCTTGTGCATTTTGCCATGTGCTCAGGCTAACTTTTTGCTGTTCTATTTTATCAATCAGGCGATTCAGTTTTTTCTGCTGTGCAGACGGCTCAGACCTTTGCTGCAAACTCACTTTGAGATCAAAGGGCATACTCATTCACCTGAAAAAGAAAAAAGTGTAGCAATAATCAGATGAGGAAGGTAGCCAGCATTCTTTAAGTGTTAAAAAGCCTAAAATTTATATCTTAAGAAATCCACCAAATCACCAGTGGTAAAGTCACGGCGGCGCATAAAGTTTGAAAGCTAATCACGGCTGCCATAAGCTGACTATCGCCACCCAAAACCTTAGTTAAAATGTATGAAGCAGAAGCAGTCGGTAGCGCAAAGAAAATGACTAAAATTTGTGTTTGCAAACTTGGTAAATCAAACCACATGCAGACCATATAAGCCAAAGCAGGTACTGCTAAAAGTCGAGCAAACGTATCTGCTGCCAATACCATAATGTCTTTTTTAATTTGCATAAACTGTAAAGCTGCGCCAACACATAACAACCCTAGTGGCAAACTCGACACTGAAAAAAGCTTAATAAACTGAGTAAAGCCTTCCCAAATTGGGATTTGAAGTGCATTGACTGCTGCTCCGACCACACATGATGCAATCAACGGGTTTTTAAGGAGTGCAATCAAAACAGGCTTAATTGCCATGTGTTCTTTAGAGGTTAGAGCGAGCACCGAAATAACGTTTACCAGTGGAATGCAAAGCGCCAATAAAATTGTCAGTATTGCCATTCCTTCACTTTTAAAAAGCGATGTCACTAAAGCCAAACCAATATAGGTATTAAAGCGAACCATACTTTGTACGTGCACACCAAAACGTGCAGGTGGTATGTGCCAAAATATTCGGAGGATGTATAAAAAGGCGGTGACTGCCAAAACCACAATCAACATCGCAATGATGGCTGTACTCAAGCTTTGTAAGTCAATTTTCGCAGTCGAGAGCGTACTAAAAAGCAAAGCAGGAAATAAAATATAGTAATTCAGCTTCTCTGCCCCAGCCCAAAACTCCTCGCTAAAAAAACGATATTTTTTAAATAAGTATCCCGATGCAATTAATGCAACTAAAGGAAAAAGAGATAAAACAATACTATTCATTTCTTTACTCGAGTTTTGTTAGGGCTTGCTGTTTTGGGAACTACCTTGGCTTACTCATATATTAAAGATAATGAAAACTCATGATAAAATGAGTTTTTACTCATAATAAGTAGAACATGACATTTACCCAACTTGAAATTTTTGCACTCATTGCTGAACTAAAAAGCTTCACTGCTACAGCAGAAAAGCTGGGAATTTCACAGTCGGCAGTTTCTCATGCGCTTAAATCATTAGAACAACAATGGGGCATTAACCTGATTTCAAGAACTCAAAGTGATATTGAGCTGACGACGACAGGTCAGCAGCTATTGACCCATGTAAAAGAGCTACTAAGTATTTCCGATACCTTAGAAAAAGAAGTAGCTGCAATCCACGGTTTAAATGAAGGCACATTACGTATTGGATCTTTTGGGGCTTCATCCTCTATTTATCTATTGCCTGAAATTTTAGAAACCTTTCGGCAACGCTACCCTAAAATCGAAATTTATATCGATGAAGGTGAAGATAAAGAAGTTGCTCAGTGGTTATTAGAGCGACGCATCGAAGTTGGTTTTTTGATTATGCCTGATGAGCGTTTTGATACATTTCCCTTAATTGAAGATCGTTTTGTGGCCCTAATTCCGAGTGGTTACCCACTCGCCCAACAACTCTATATTGATCCAGCACAATTAGAAAACTGCCCTTTTATTATGACAATGGCAGGTAGTCGTCATCAGGTTGAATTAATTTTAAAAAATTTTAATGTCAAACCAGATATCAAATTTTATGTTTCACAAATTCTAAGTATTGTGAGTATGGTCCACAACCAGTTAGGGATTTCGATTGTCTCTGATATGGTGATCACCAAAGAGCTACTCTCGCTTTATCCAAACGTAGTTAAACGCCCATTTAAACCGAACCTTAAACGTTCTATTGGTCTTGCAGTAAAAAATAAGAAACACATCAGTCCAGCCGTAAAAGCATTTATTGAAGTTGCTCAAGAGGTTTGGTCTGATCATTAATTAAATATAGATAATTTTTAAAAATTTAATAATGATCTCTTTCAGATCAATTTATCAACATATTAGATGACTTGTAACGTAAAAAGCGCCCTTATTGCCCTATCTTGAATAAATCAACGCACCATTTATCGCCAAAATCCTCTATTTCAATCCAAATTGGTGCGCTTATTGCATATTCACTTGTATGCAATTGAGTTTGTTTCGACAAACTTAGGTTTTTAGATTCCTTAAATCTATTTTGGTGCAATTTACAGACCCAGATTTGTTCCAAAATGGAATTTAGCACTTTTTTCGAGCATGCTATGCAAAATGTAGATCTGTTTTTCTTATTACTTGGTGCAGTTTTGGTTCTTGCCATGCACGCAGGTTTTGCATTCTTGGAACTTGGTACAGTTCGCCACAAAAATCAGGTGAACGCGCTTAGTAAAATTCTGACTGACTTTGCCCTCTCCGCAATCGCATATTTCTTTGTTGGCTACTACATTTCGTATGGCCAGCACTTCTTCCATGAAGGTACGGTTTTATCAAGTGATCATGGCTATAACCTCATGCGTTGCTTTTTCTTACTCACTTTTGCTGCAGCCATTCCTGCCATCATTTCTGGCGGTATTGCAGAACGCGCAAAAATGCGTTCACAAGCAATTGCCACACTCGCATTGGTTGCACTGGTTTATCCGTTCTTTGAGGGAATGGTCTGGAATGGCAACTACGGTCTGCAAAAGTGGTTAGAAACAACTTTTGGCGCAGCTTTTCATGATTTTGCCGGTTCAGTCGTAGTACATGCTATGGGCGGTTGGATTGCACTTGCTGCTGTCATATTGTTGGGCGCACGTTCTGGCCGTTATAAGAAAGATGGTCGTGTAAGTGCTCACCCACCTTCTTCTATTCCATTTTTGGCGCTTGGTTCATGGATTTTGATTGTAGGCTGGTTTGGCTTTAACGTGATGAGTGCACAGCGTGTTGATGCAATCTCCGGTCTCGTTGCGATTAATTCACTTATGGCAATGGTCGGCGGAACGATTACAGCAAATGCGATTGGAAAAAATGACCCTGGTTTCTTACACAACGGTCCACTTGCGGGTTTAGTCGCTATTTGCGCAGGTTCTGACATTGTTCATCCAGTCAGTGCACTTGTAATTGGTGGTGCAGCGGGTGCTATGTTCGTGTATCTATTCACCTATACTCAAAACAAACTCAAAGTTGATGACGTTCTTGGTGTCTGGCCGCTACATGGTGTATGCGGTGCATTTGGTGGTATTGCCGTAGGTATTTTTGGTCAAAAATGGCTAGGTGGTTTAGGCGGCGTATCATTCATCTCTCAGCTCATCGGTACAGCACTCGCGATTGCCATTGCACTGGCTGGCGGTTTCATTGTTTATGGTATCCTTAAAGCGACCATTGGCATTCGCCTATCTCAAGAAGATGAGTTCCGTGGTGCAGACTTATCTATTCATAAGATCTCAGCAAACTCTGAAGAAGGTATGTTTTAATACTTTCTAAAGTGCTTAAGGCGACGATACTACTCGTCGCTTTTTTATTTTTTATGGAAAATTGAACTTCTTTCACTAGTATAGTTTAAGAGCAATTTAAGGTTAATTTTATGTAATTAGTCGCACCTATTGTCGATTGATATTGCATCAGAATGACTAATCAAAAACTTTTTTTCCAAATTAATATTCTCTTTCTTTTTTTCAGTTTTTTTATTCTTCTATTTGTATTTCCAGTCGGTGGGAAGATTGATATGTACCTCATCCAACCTTGGATTGATTCAAAAGGCCATTTTTTCAATCGGGACAATTGGTATCTTGAAAGACTTAATCATGAAATTGTAAAACAAATCATAACCGCCGTTTATGTTATCTTTTTTGGTATATGGCTTGCGTCATTTAAATCAAAAAAATTAAAACCTTATCGCTGGCAATATGGCTATATGTTTTTTGTCAGTATGCTCGGTAGCAGTATAGTTGGCCTAATAAAGTCACAATCTGCTCACGCCTGCCCTTGGAATATGGTTCACCCTAATACTTTAGGAAGCTATATTTGGGACTTTAGCACTAAACATGGCCATTGTTTTCCAGGCGGTCATGCAAGTGCAGGCTTTATTTTAATGACAGGTTATTTTGTTTATCGTCTTGAACAACCTAAACGTGCTTACTTTTATTTATTCTCCGGTATTTTATTAGGTTTCATGATGGGTTGGGCGCAAATGATGCGAGGAGCACATTTCCTAAGCCATAACTTATGGACAGGCTGGGTCGTTTGGGCAATAAATATTTTATTTTATGCGATTTGTATTCATCGTTTTGAGTTCGAAAAACAAGTGAAACAAGAGCTTACGTAATCACGCTCTTGTTTCATGTAAATGTAAGACTTTAGGTAATTTCACTAATACAGAAAGACCGCCAAGTTCTAAGCTCTTATCGAGAGTTAAAGTCCCACCAAGCCTTTGAGTTGCACGATCTACAATAGATAAACCTAGGCCACTTCCCACCTCAAGATGGTGATGCACGCGATAAAAACGCTTAAGGACTTTATCGTAATTTTCAGGGTCTATTCCTGCACCGCTATCTTCAATTTGAATACATGCATAGTGATCTGGATCGGTATAAACTGAAATATTAATAACACCCTGATGCGGGGTGTACTTAATTGCATTATCAATTAAATTAAAAATAATCGAATGTACAGTAGGTTCAATACTATGCATTTCGATGGGTTCATTTCTAACAAAACCTAAATCGATTTCTTTTTGCATAGCCAAGTTGACCAACTGCTCCACACAATTTAATGCCACATCATTGAGTTGAAAATAACCAGTAGGCTCGACCATACTTAAAGTTACATCTTGCTTTGCCAATGCTAAAAGCTGAGTCACCAAATGCTGAATACGCGCCAAACCCTTGCTTAAGTTTTGCAATGATTCATGCTCGGGGAACTGACTTAGCAAAATCTTGGTTTGTAAGTTCAATGCAGTCACAGGTGTTCGTAATTCATGAGCAGCATCGGCAATAAATTGCTTCTGTTCATTTTGCGCTTTAGAAATGCGCTCAAAAAGACGGTTCATTTCGTCAATAGTAGGTAAAAGCTCTTGAGGATAATCATGTACTTCAATTGGGGTGAGTTCTTCGGAATCGCGTTCTTTTAACTCATTTTTAAAATCATCTATTGGTTTTAAACCACGACGAATAATGACTGCTAAGGCAAATATTGCAAAAGGTAAAATAATTAAATACGGAATAAACATACTGCCCGCAAGCTCCCAAGCGAAAGCTTCACGAACCCTCTCTTGCTGACTGACCTGAATCTGGTAATCCTTCAAAGGTAAAACATAAGTTCTGACTATACCTTGAGCGGTTTTATGAGAATAAAATCCCGCTTGCTCAACAGGTGGAACCAGCAAATGTAAATGATGAGACAAATGGGCCTGATCCTTATAAGCCCAAATATCGATAAACAGATCTTCTTCGTGGTAAGTTTTATGAAAATCGAACTTACTGCTTACAGTTTTTAAAGGGTGCTCAGCTGTTCTTTCCGCTAAATACTTCATTTGAGTATCTAGAATTTCATCGACTTCTTGAAGTGCAACCTTATAAGCACTAAAAATTAAAATACAACCTAAGATGACACTGAAAATTGAGGTGCCCCAAATCAGCCGTTTTTTTAATGAATAATGCACTTTTATGAAGTCCCGAAATTTTAAATTATGATTGCCCCAAACGGTAGCCCAGTCCTCGGATGGTTCGAATAAAATCTTTACCCAACTTCGCTCTTAAATGGTGAACATATACTTCAATAGTATTACTGGTCACATCACTATCAAAATCATATAACTTATCTTCTAAGTTGGCTTTAGAAAAGATTTTATTTGGGTGAGTCATAAGTGGAATTAAGATTGCCCATTCACGATTTGATAGATCAATGCGTTGACCTTTAAACGTAGCAATATGCTGTTCAACATTTAAAACCAGATCACCACTTTCTAATAGTTGATCTTGACTCGCAAGTTGAGCTTCTACTCCACTACGGCGTAGTAATGCATGAATACGGGCAAGTAACTCATCAAACTCATAAGGTTTAATTAAATAATCATCTGCACCCAAATTTAAACCATCGACACGGTTTTGTAATTGATCTCGAGCAGAAATAATTAATACTGGTGTTGCTGCTCTTTGACGGATCTGCTTTAAAACTTGCATACCATCCATCATAGGCAATCCTAAATCCAAAAGAATAAGATCAAATTTAGTCTTCGCCAATTGAGCCAAACCATCTAAACCGTTATTGACCCATTCCACCTCAAATTGATGATATTGCAGCAACGTGATCGTTGATTCTGCAATCATAAAATCATCTTCAATCATCAAGATTTTTGTCATGTTCTAGGCTCGCTTTAGTTTACATGGGCACAAGAGTGCAACATGTCCAGTTGAGGGTTGATGACCTGAGTTTTTACATCCAGTAAACTTAACAAACTTGGGAATAAATTATCCTGACTTAAATTTTGTTTAGTTTGTTGGCTTAAACAATTCACTTGAGCAAGATTATGTTGTTTCCAACTTTCAGAGAACCACATAATCATTGGTACATGTGTTTGTTGGCTCGGTGCGATTGCATAAGGTGAACCATGTAAATATAAACCATGTTCTCCGGTTGATTCGCCATGATCAGATAAATACCATAAACCTGTCTGATATTTTGATATTTCTTTTAGAGTATTAATCATTTGGCTTAATACATGGTCTGTATATACGATTGTATTATCATAACTATTTAGCAATTCGGTTTGCGAACAGCCCTGTATCGCATTCGTATCACAAGTGGGTTTAAAGGGTTGATATGCCTCAGGTGCACGCTTGTAATATGCAGGCCCGTGACTACCCACCTGATGCAAAACAATCAAACGTGGGCGATCATCATCTTTGGCAATAGTAGACAAATACTGCTTTAAGCTGTCAATGAGAATGTCATCATAACATTCGCCATCTTTACACCATTTTTTCTTTAAGTTTTCTGGAATTTGGTATTGTTCAACACGATCACATGCACCTTTACAACCCGAGTTATTATCAATCCAAGTCACTTGGTAACCCGCACGTTTTGCAATATCTAGTAAACCTTCGCGGTGACTAGCTAATTGCTCATCATAATCTACACGTGGCATACCCGAGAACATACATGGCACAGAAACAGCTGTCGCCGTACCGCATGAGCTCACTTGCGAAAAGTTGAAAATATCTTGTTTAGAAAGCTCCGGATTCGTATTTTTTGCATACCCATTTAGAGAGAAACTTTCGGCACGTGCCGTTTCACCGACAACAAGTATCATTAACTTAGGGAGGTTCTTTTGTACTCGCCGAACTTGATGAGCATCTTGTCCATATATCACAAGAGGCAGATTTTTCTTCGGAGCCTTCTTATGATAGTAAGACATAAGCGATGAAATACTATTTTGCGGTGAAATCATCCCTTTTAAATCACGATG
>NZ_JAKTIM010000045.1:0-1644 GCF_027855455.1 Acinetobacter sp. AOR01_HL
GATAATTGCATGATAAAAACCTCTCTTTAGGCAACTAGATGTAAACCCTGATTCTTTGGGCTGTATTGTGAAACTGGTTGAACGTAATCTGGTGGCAATTGATCTGCCATCTTGAGTTCAAATAAACGGACAAATGGGATAACTTTGCCGTTTGGATTTTTATGTAAATTCTGAAGGTGTGAAAGCGCAATACCACACTCAAGTAAATCGTCTTTACGCTTATAAAATCGAGACTTAGAATGCCGAGCTTTAACTTTGACCCAGCCATCAGTACGTAAAGAACGATAGAAATCAAGAGCGTTATAAGCTCTAACATAACTAGGATTACCTTTCTTGGTGTAAGTCACCAATTTAGATTTAAGTAAGGCTTCTAATTCATCATCACTTGCGAAATTCATATATTCACCCTCCATAGTCTTAAGGATTGGGTCAAACGCTACGTGCCAGAGGCGTAGCAATAGTTCTGGCTGTTCATGTTGCAGCTTAATAAGCTGAAATAAATTAGATGGATAACCATTCTTGGTTAAATAGGTTTTACAAATACGGGCTTCTAAACGAAGAATAGCGTTAGCAAATGGCAAGGCATTATTCATAGCAATAACAAGTGATTTAGAGCGCATACAGCCCTTATCTGCTTTCTTCTGTAGCTTATGTAATTGGCTTTTTACTTCTTCAAACTTGCCATAGGCTTTAGGTCTAACACTGGCACCGTCATTACCCCAAGAAATATAGTTATCATATTTAACTTCACGAGCTTTACGGTGACCCGAAGCCAAGCTAGCCATATAGTCAAGCGTAGGTTGAACCATATTCTGATGTGGCAATCTAAATAAATAAGTCGTATCTAGATGTAAAACCTCAGTATTTGGCAAATCTAAGATTGGGGCTAACTGGGGAAAGGCTTCGAGTAACATGCCAAGCATATGATCAGAGCCTAATTCAATAGACTCAAAACCATACACATTGTGACCTTGTAACAACTTCAACGGAGACGCCTTAATCTCAACATAAGGCGGTGTATTCATTGTATTTGTATAAAACTTAACAGCCATATCTGTATAGTCAGACGGCAAAGATTCATAAGGATGGTAAAGCTCCCCTGTTATCGTTTGACCGTCATCGGTCTTAGAAACATGGCGAGTCGCAGCAGGAATACCATAATCACGAATATCACCATTAAACCAATGATGATTATCAAGACTACGCACATACGTAGGAATGATTGGTATAGCTAACCGCAGAAAATCTAACATATAGCCCCAGAAAACAATTTTATTGTCTTGTTGTCATATAAACATTTACCATAAATATAAACATGACAACAAGTTTTATCAAGTGTTTTCATGACAACATGTAGAATAAACAACATGAAAACAGGAGCAAGCAAATGGCAAAGAAAAGTATGTACTTAAGAATTAAAGAATCAGAGCAAGATATGCTTAGAGAAGCTCATAGAAAAATTAATAATAAATTATTAGAAAATGGATACCCAACGGTACAAGATAGTGAAATATTGCATCAATTAATCGAAATTGGATTAAAAAAACTAGATGTAGATAATCTAGGTAGGTTCCATCTAAAAAACTAAAAGAATTGATTAAAATATAATCAAAATACTATCTAAATGATAAAATTTCTCATTTC
>NZ_JAKTIM010000046.1:0-3512 GCF_027855455.1 Acinetobacter sp. AOR01_HL
CATTTGATTTCAATACATCAATAAATGCATCACTGGTAAACTGACTGCCTTGGTCTGTATTAAATATTTCAGGTCGACCATATTTTTCAATAGCTTCATTTAATGTTTCTATGCAAAATGTAACCTCCATACTAATCGATACTCTATGCGCAAGTACCTTGCGGCTATGCCAATCAATCACAGCACATAAATAAACAAAGCCTTTTGCCATAGGGATATACGTTATATCCGTAGACCACACTTGATTACTGCGCTGAATAGCCAATCCTTTGAGCAGATATGGATATTTGCGGTGAGCTTGATTAGCCTGGCTTAAATTTGGTTTGCAATATAACGCATTAATGCCCATTTTCTTCATTAAAGTACGTGTATGACGTCGTCCTATATGATGTCCTTGACGATTCAACAAATCACGCATCATACGGCTACCTGCAAAAGGGTATTGCATATGTAACTCATCCATACACCGCATCAGCTTCAGATCTGATGCACTCACAGGTTTTGGGCGATAGTAATAACAACCACGGGAGACTTTCAGCAGCTGAGCTTGCTTAGATACTGAAATCTGAAGTGAGTCATCGATTAACTTTTGTGGTTGAAGCGGCCCAGTTTCTTCAACACACCTTCTAAAAAATCAATTTCTAATGCCTGCTCACCGATTTTTGCATGTAGTTTTTTTAGATCGATGGGTGGTTCTGTTGGAGCTTTTGATTGATCGAAAGCTTGCGAGGAAGCTGAAATCAGTTGATTTTTCCAGTCGATAATTTGGTTTTGATGAACATCAAATTCAGCACTCAATTCAGCAAGTGTTTTTTCTGCTTTAATCGCAGCAAGTGCTACCTTAGCTTTAAAATCATTTGAATGATTTCTTCTTGGTCTACGTGCCATAAAATACTCCATATATTGATGTTTATAACATCATTTGGGGAGCAAAATATCACTTATAAGTGTTGTTCAAATTTCCTGATCCACCTCTAAAATATAAGCTTGGCAAAACAAATATTGAGCTCTTAAACTATCGGATATTGATATGATCATCATGACCTATATATTTACTCAATATAATCATCAAATAGTGCAATCAAGTTAACCTAATATAAAAGCTTATTTTCAATAAAAAACACATCATAATACCCCCTTGCCTTTTAACCACAAAAATATTGAAGTTATTATTTAGAAGCAATTAATAGAAAAATAAACAAATCTTTTTTAAACAAGCTACTAATAAAAATATCTCCATCGAAAATAAAGTATAAAAATTCAAAAACCATTTAATAAAGTATCAATAGAGTTAAAATACATATAGCTTACTTTTAATTTTAAAGAGGAATACAAGAAATAATTTCTTGTATTCCTGTTATAAGATTGGGAGAACCAAGTTGATAATTTCACCCATTTCTTTGGATCTATTAATTTAAGTTTCGACTTTACTTATTTGAGCTTAGCCATTTGGTCGAGTCACAATCGGGAAAATTGAATCTGGACGTTTAAACATTGCAAAGAATTTTCCAATTTTCAGTGGATTACCTTTGACTTTACTGTCTTTAGAAAGCAGGACTTTTACCCCTTCTATTTGACCTGTAATCATTTTTAGATATAAGGGCTTGGTTAAGGTTAATGTAGGGCAATCCAATGCCAAATCTTTACTTTCATCATAACGCTTAAACTGCATGACTGAGTTTTCAACCCATAATGAAAAATGCTCTTTGGTATCCGACAAAACCAGATTGATACACTGGTTTTCATTTTTTAAATTTTCCACATCTAAATTTGTCGCCATAGCTTCAAGAAATCTTTCAGTTGGTGTATGAATCAATAAATCACTCGGATCAGAAGTATTTTGTAGGGGTACATTATTTTGTAGCTCTTGAGCGCCCACCAAAAAGAAATTACGCCAAGTTGAAGCCTCAGCAGCATAGCCCAATTGACGATAAGTATTCGCCAATAAGTCTTTTGCTTGTTGGTTTTGAGGGTTATTCAACACAATATGTTTTAAAATCTCGGCAGCCCATCTATAGTCAGCTTGAGCGTAGGCATCCCGCGCATTTTTCAATGCATTGTTCTCCCCACCTGCTAACTCAATATATTTTTTTGCAACAGCTTTAGGGGGTAATGGATCTAAATTGGAAGGATGGGCATCGAACCATCCCATATAATATTGGTATACTGCTTTTACATTATGTTTTAGGGTTCCATAATAGCCATGAGCATATAGTTTTTGATCAAGTGCCGCTGGAAGCTTAATTTTTTCGGCAATTTCAGCGCCATTAAAACCAGAGTTCATATATCTCACCGTCTGATCATGCGTGAACTTATAAACATCTCGCTGGGTTTTAATAAAATCTTGAATATTGTCATTGCCCCAGACAGGCCAATGATGCTGTGCAATCAATACATCGGATGCTTTGGCATGCTGCATTGCTTGGTCTAGATAGCCCACCCATTTTAAGGCATCACGGACTTTAGCACCCCGAAGGGTATAAAGATTATGCATGGTATGAGATAGAATTTCTGCGCCGTTATAAAGTTTCAATGATGGGATAGAGAACGTTAATTCTGCTGGTGCTTCTGAACCCGGCACGTTATAAAACACAAAATCCAAGCCATCAACCGTCATTTTCTGTTCTGGTTGAGTGATCAGTTGTGTAGGCTCAAGGATGCCCATTTTTCCCACAGCAACAGCCTTACCTAAACCTGTATCCACCAATCCTTCCGCATTTTTAGGTAGAAAAGTTCCATACATATAAGTCGCACGACGTATCATGGCTGAACCTGCCATCACATTTTCACTGGTCGCTTCTTCCATAAAGCCTTTTGGCGCAATAATTGGAGTTTTTCTAGCGTTAATTTCTTCGCTAGAAAGAACGCCTAATGCACCACCAAAATGATCGATATGGCTATGGGTAAAGATAATGGCTGAAATTTTTTGCTCACCTAAATGCTGTCTAGCAAATTTAAGTGCTGCTTCAGCCGTTTCTTTAGAGGTTAATGTATCCACAATAATCCAGCCAGTATCACCCTGAATGATGGTCATATTTGCCAAATCAAAACCACGAATTTGCCAAACTCGATCTGTTACTTTAAATAGCCCAACATTGTTGTTTAATTTTGCTTGTCGCCATAGAGTGGGATTAACGGTATTTGGTGCTTGATCTTGTAAAAAACTAAATGCATCAAAATCCCAGATAACATTGCCTTTCTCACTTTTAATTTGACCTGTTGGCTTGGCAATAAAGCCCTTTTGAGCCTGATTAAACTCAGTCATATCCTCTAAGTTATACTTCGCCTTATATGTATTATTTGATTCAATGACCGCTTTTTCTACTACAGTATTTGCTGCAAAAACAGAAAATGGCAGAATAAGCATCAATGAAACTGTTAAAAACTTAATTTTCATCTTCTTTCCTTTTTTTAAATAAGAGGTGGTCCCACATGTTTGAACAACTAAAAGCTTATTTATAAGTGATACTCTGCTCTAGTTAAGCTACCTTATTTTGTTGTGGTAGCTGGTC
>NZ_JAKTIM010000047.1:0-61020 GCF_027855455.1 Acinetobacter sp. AOR01_HL
CTGAATATCGTCGCCAATGGCGTAAATTACATATGGGTATAGATGCTAAAACCTTACAAATACGCGCTGTTCAGCTCACAACCAACAATGTGAGTGATTCACAGGTACTTGGTGATTTACTCGATCAGATTCCACAAGATGAGAGAGTTGACTCCGTCTATACCGATGGAGCTTATGATACCAAACAGTGCCGACAGGTCATTGCGGATCGGCAAGCACATGCAGTGATTCCACCAAGAAAAAATGCGAAGCCATGGAAAGATAAAAAGATGAGCTCGCTAGAACGCAATGAGTTGCTTCGAACAGTTAAACGTTTAGGAAGAACTATTTGGAAGAAATGGTCAGGCTATCATCGGCGAAGTTTGGTTGAAACCAAGATGCATTGCATCAAATTATTGGGGGATAAACTCAGTGCGAGAAATTTTCAAAGCCAAGTCAATGAGATTCATGCACGTATGGCAGTATTAAATAAATTTACGGACTTAGGCAGACCACATACCCGAGTTGTCACTTAAATTTGAGTAGATATGAGAAGTCTTAACTTTTAAATCTTTGTGCAACAAAGCCCCTTCAACACCATTTAATCCTTTAAAGCTTAGTAAACAAATTCGTGAGGAATGTGTCTGGCCACCAAAATCGGATGGTATATGGGGAGAAGATCAGCAAAGTTTTAGTTATTGTCTTGCCTTAGTATCAAGAATTCATGGAATAACAACCTCTAATACCTTTAAATTTGTTTTTCAATCCAAAGGCCTACCAACACTTGTAGAAAAAATCGATGATTTCTATGATTCAAATAAAAAAATCTTGAGAATAGACTTAAGTGATGTTGGATTTGAATTTAAAGCTAGGGAAATCGTTGCAAATGTGATTGGAAGACATCTTTTAGGTCTCGCAAGGGATCGGAAATTCTCAGATAAACCGATAGTTGTTTTTTTAGATGAAGCTCATAATTTTATCGGGAAAAGCATTGGTAACGAAGATTCGATTGCCAAATTAGATTCTTTTGAGTTAATTGCAAAGGAAGGACGAAAATTTGGTTTGAATATTTGCTTAGCAACTCAGAGACCAAGGGATATAACTGAAGGCGTATTAAGCCAATTAGGCACATTAATTGTTCATAGGCTTACTAATGATCGAGATAGAGAAATTATTGAACGTGCTTGTGGTGAAATTGATAAAGCAGCTTCAGATTTTTTACCTAGTTTACAACCAGGGGAAGCTGTACTTATTGGAAACGATTTTCCGATTCCATTAACGATTAATATTCATCAACCGTCAATAATACCAAATTCAGCAGGTGCAGACTTTCAAAATAAATGGATATGATTAATCTTTTTAGAGTGTTCAATTAAAGTGAGAATCATTGTCCAAGTTGGTATGCAGCTGTGTATATTCATCTAAGTAGGAATATGCACCTAAAATTAAGATTTAAGCGAGAATCTTAGGATCTCGCTTTTTATAAACTCAGTGGACCACATTTAATCGAAATTAGTGGACTACTCTTAATTGGAATTAGTGGACTACTATTAATGATATATACAGTGTAGGAACTTTTTCATTATTGCTAATCATATCAGCGACAACATCAGCAACGAGCTCCTCTATTCCTGAGAATGCTTTAGACTGATCCGCATCATGCTAAGACAATGATGGAAACTCAGCACATAACCTGTTTAAGATGGATTAAAAGGCGTTCAATTGAACGCCTTTATTAATGCCCTGATCATACAGGGCTTTTTATGATTATGATTGAAGAAACAAAACGAGCTTTGTATTACCAACCAATGTACTTAAGAAAGCTTAAATCAAAAAGAGGATATTTCTTATGCTTAAATCTAAAGTAATAAGTTGGCAGCCTTAATTTATCAGTTCTTCGGGTAAGTCATGCCGCCTTTGCTTTTTCCAATCAACTTAACAATTAGCTGACTAAAATAACTTAACGTTTTGCTAATTAAGAAATGAATTGATTGGATATGAAAATTTTATTGATGAATGACTCAAGTGTGACAACCGTTAGAAAAACACATGAGGCTTTAAAAGGTAGAAAACTCATTGCAAGCGGCATGTTTTCAGGTGTCTTTGAAAGCGGAAATCCCAATACCGTTCTTAAATTGACTGCCTGTCCAGCCACTTATTACATGCTTAACGACGAAGCAATTAAGATTGATGACATTCACTCACCTAAATTAATCAAAAACTATGGCCAAGTTGGTGAATACCTGGTTGGCAAGAATGTGAAAGAAACAAACCTCACAAAACCAAATAAAAAATTAGTTCCATTATTTCTGTTTGAAGTAGAGCGCCTTGAGAAGATTTCAAAAGGTCCTAATCGCAGCCTTGCCTTAAACCTTACATATGAATTGCGCCGCCGTCTTGCAGGGTTAGAGCATGGTATAAGTGTACGAGGCGCCACAGCTAAAATTCTCATCGAAATGGCAAATCAGCTTCCTCAACTGAAGGACGTTCCTACCCTCTTACCTTACTTCGAAAAACTAAATAATTTCGTAGGCAGTTACGGTGATGCGTTTTATGACATCCATGCGGCAAATCTAATGCAACGTAGTGATGGAACCATTGTCTTTTCAGATCCAGTTGGCTCAATTGATATTTACACTTCCGGGCATGGCGAATTTAAACCGATCGTTAGCCTTTCGGACGTGAAGTGGACCGACGTCAAAGACCGACACCGTAAAGAGTTCCAAGCGCTTATTAATAAAATCAAACCCAATCAGCAAGCATTGAATGCCTAATTTTGATTGCAATAATAAGTAAGCACTTATTTAGAACTTAGTTGCATCATATGGGGGCGTTATAAAAACAGAATTAAAATAAATTTTAAGTACATAAAGCATGAGTATTATCAAAATTAGAGAAAAACCAATAAATATCATTTTCGGCGATTATTTGCTCAAAAAATCAAAGTTCTTCATAATTTCTACATATTTTATAAAATTGGTATAGATATTGTATTTATCTAGGCGGTTTTAATCCAACCTAGAGGAAATGATGATGGCACAGCCACAAGTGAACCTACAAAAATCAGTTTTAAATACTCCCTTGACTCGACGCTCTATTTTGATTGGGGGAATGACCTTGCCTGCGGTATCCATGCTTACGGGCTGTGGTGGCGGCAGAGGTGGTGGTGAGGTTGAGTCGGATGTGGTGATACCGATTGCACCGTTTGACCCAGATACAACACCGCAAATTCCAGATCAAGGCGAAAAGACTGAGCCCGAACAAGGTACTGAGCCGATCATTAGTCCAGATGCGGTGAAAATGAATGTGGGGATCTATAACTTTGAATATAATTCTTTTGAGCAATTACGTGCACGTCGCAAAGTAAGTAAAGGTACAGCAGGTTCAGTTTTGGTGACCAATAAAGATGGTACTGAAACGGCTTGGGAAAGTATCGTAGATTATGTCAAGCGCTCGGTCGATCATCGTTTTGTATTGTTGTACCGAGGGATGTTGACTGCTTTTGCTGAGCGCCCACCACAAGACTATGATGTCACCTTTTTTACTGCTCCAGAATTTTATTGGAATGTGCCTTGGACTGATTTTTTGAATACGGATGAAGTCTTGGTAGTTGCAGATTTATTTTTAGAACTCGTCACACAGAAAGTCCGTAGTTTGATTGCTAAGTTTCCTGAATGTGATTATGGAAAACTGGTACTTCTCCCAGGAACTATCGCAGTGTTAAAGCCATCAGTAAATATTTTTAACAAAGATGGTAGTGATGCCAGCACCGATAAAAATCCAATATTAGAAGCAACGAACCATTTGGTATGTGTGCATAATCTGTCTTTAAATGATGAGCATCAGCGCCCTGCATATATGGTTTGGCCAAAACGCACTGTGTCTTGGATTGACTTCATTGGTGATACAAGATGTGATCGAGGGGATGAACTTGGTAATAATGCCAGTAATCCTGATCTGGAGAACTATGCACATGTTTGTACTTTAAATGGAGAGGAAAAGCTGGTGGTAAAAATCCAGCGAGTTTCGTCTGATAAAGTTCAAGCCTTTGATGATTATGGTCGTCAATTATTGGACACCACATTTAATAATGAACTAATTGAAGGCTTGCCATTTGGGATAAATATTTGTTTGGACTACGCAGTTGCCAGTACGACTACAGATAAGTATCGCATGGCACAGCTAAAAAATACCGAGTTTAAATTGGATTTTGTAATCGCTGCTGGTATTCGTCTTAATGCAAAAAACTATCAAGATGCTTCAACGGTACAGTACGCCATTCATAATGATGGTATTAAAGGTACTAATCAAAACCCAAATCAAGTCAAATATGAGTATTTTAGTAATGTTTCGCAAATTTTTTATGATAAGCGAATAGGGACACCATACCTTCTGTCATTACCTGCACTTGGAACGACCGCTGATGGCTCAAGACAATCTACAACGATGATTTCAGTTGATAACAGCACAGATTTTACTTATCCAGAACGTTATTCAGGGATGCCATCAATTACTGATGAGATTAATTCAGCCAATGTTCGGGTTTGGAGTTTGCCTGTTGATGTGACTGACACCTTGAAGACGCAAGAAACAGTCACTGCAATGAAGTCTGAAAACTGTGAAGCGGCTGTTGCATAAATTTGCTTGATTCGTTTTGGGAATTTATAAGATGCGTGGTTGAGCTCAGTTTTTGATCTCAACCACAGTGGGGTAACACCGTTTCAGTTATTGTTCTGGTGGTTATTCTAGTCGCTGTGGTGAAAGTATATTTTGTAAATTATCTAAATAGTTTTGACGAAGTGAAAGTTTGCACTGCGATCGTGTGATTGAGCTGGATTTAGTCAATTTTGATGTATTCATTAAATCATTGCACATCATTCTTTCATAATTTTCATATTTAGATTGAATGCTTTTTTTATTTATGTGAGGTTTTTTATTATCTAATATTTTATTTATTTTATTTATTTTATTATTAATATCTTCCAATTCTTTTTGCGTACAATCTACTGCAAGGTTGAATCCTTGTTTGTGGTCTGATATGCACCTTTCATATGCTTTTGAATATCCTTCTGATTGATTGTTTTTCGGAGGGTTTTGGCTGTCTATAATACTGCTTTTAGTAGTCGTGTACTTTGTGTTGTGTGATATGCCACTATCGCTTGCCTTTGCACAACTTAATGATAATAAAGCAAATAATAAGGTGGTAAGTATTGTATTGTTCATGCGTTGATCCTCGATTGTATACAGCTAAAGCTGTAGTTAAGCTCAATAAGCATCAGTTACTATATGTTTTAGATAAAGACTTGTAAAATAAAAGTGTGAATTAATTTTCCTGATAATGGTTGATTAAAATTTGACGACACAATAATTTATTTTTAATTTTTTATTTATTTTTAAGTTCTTTGGTGTAGTATTTATTTTAAGTTATTTTTTTGTTTAGGTGAGGGTTGTGAAATGGCAGGTCTATCAATTTGGCATATTTTATTGTTCTTGATTATTGTTGTTTTGCTTTTTGGTACATCGAAGCTCAAAGGGCTGGGTCGTGACCTAGGTGGTGCGGTTAAGGATTTTAAAGATTCAGTAAAAAATGAAGATCAAGATCAAAAACTACTTGCCGAAGATACTTCGGTGATTGATGTGTCTAGTCATACCGTTCGAGATGCGTCACATACGCAAAAGTAATTTTCATCATTTGGCATAAAGGTGGTTTAACCAATGTTAGATATGGGATTTAGTGAAATCTTACTGTTTGGTATTGTCGCTATTGTGGTGCTTGGTCCTGACAAGTTACCACAAGCAATGCGTACAGTAGGGCGATGGTATGGAAAAGCTCGACGCTTAATGCATAGCGTGCAGCACGATATTGAGAAGGAGCTCAATCTGCTCGAGATGAAAGAACAAGTTCAGCGTGAACTTGATCAAATCCGTGCAGTAGAACGAGATATGCAACAGCAGTTGGTTGAAATGAGAAAGAGTGCTGAAGATATTGCGAGTACAAAAGCGCAACAAGGGCAAAGTAATCCAGCTGCTCAACAACCTGCACAAAGTATAGGAGAGTAGATGATGGCTTCTTCACAAACTCAACAAAGTGATCAGCCGTTGCAGTCTATGCCATTGATGTCGCATGTGATTGAACTGCGTAAATACTTGATGCGGATATTGATTGCGGTTTTTGCCGCATTCTTTAGCATGATTCCATTTGCCAATGACTTGTATGAAGTGCTTTCAAAGCCTTTGCGTTTACAGCTTCCTGCAGATGCGACCATGATTGCCACGGATATTACCACGACATTTATGGCACCATTTAAGCTCAGCTTTTTTATCGCAGTAATCGTGGTGATGCCATACATTCTGTACCAGATTTGGCTTTTCATCACGCCAGCTTTGTATAAGCAAGAAAAACGTATTGCAGTACCATTGCTCGTATCAAGTATTGTATTATTTTATGTTGGTATCTCGTTTGCGTACTTTATAACTTTACCTGCAGTGTTGGCATTTTTCTTACATGCAGCACCCGAGGCAGTTGCACCAATGACTGATATTAATAGCTATCTGAGTTTTTGCTTGAAATTATTTTTGGTCTTTGGGGTAACTTTTGAAGTGCCTGTAGCGACATTATTATTGATTTTGGTGAACTTAGTTTCCGTGGAAACACTGACTCGAAATCGACGTTATGTGATTGTTGGCTGTTTCTTTGTTTCGATGTTTATTACGCCACCAGACGCTCTTAGTATGGTAATGTTGGCGATTCCGATGTGGCTACTTTTTGAGATTGGGTTGATGTTTGGGCGTTTTATCGAAAAGTCCAAAACGCCACAAACTGCTTAATTGTAAGTCAAAGTATGAGTGGTAGAACTAGTAAGCTAGTTGTGCCATTCATGGCTGAATTTCTATTGTTTAGGCTCTGTATAAAGTTTTGCATGATGATTTTAAAGTACAGGAAGTACTTGGCAAAACAAAAATTCTAAAACTAAGCCAATCAGAAAAATAATAGGTTCTGCGACTAAATGTGTCGTTCAAAAAACTATTTTAATCTGGTAATAAGTCTTTGGGGCTAATTTGTAAAACCTGTGCGATTTGATACAGCTTATCTACTGTCAGATTGACTTCTCCACGTTCGATACGCCCTAAATAGCTACGATCTATTTCACATTTTAAAGCTAATGATTCTTGAGTAATGCTTGATTCGGTTCTTTTCTGACGAATAATTTTCCCAATCTTTACTGCTAACGCTGTCATTTTTACTGGAAAGTATAAAAAACAGTAATATCAGTAATTGAGGACTATAAATCCACGGACTATAATCCTCTTTTATTTGCTGGGCAGTCCATTATGAAAAATTCCGTACATCTACCTTTTTACAATGAGTTTATGGACATCTTTACAAATTATGAAATTAAAAATTGGCAGGCTAAACATTTTTGGGAAAAAATGATCATTGGTAAAAAATCTAAAACTAAACAACATCGGCGACTGATGTATGTGGGATTGCGAGTTTTAGTAAGGTGCAAGTACTTAGAAGTAGATGTATCAGAATCTACATCATGAACCGTACCGGGTTTGTCGGAGACTCAGTATTCTGAGAGAATGTTCCGATGACCAAATTAAAATATACCCCTGAAATCAGAGAAAGAGCGGTTCAATTATTGATTGAATCTGAAAAAGACTATCCATCTAATTGGGCTGCGATCACAGCTATTGCGCCTAAGATTGGTTGTACTCCTGAAACACTTCGTGCTTGGCATCAAAAGCATTTAGATGAGCAAAATCCTATCAAAGTACAACAGATCTCTGATCAAGAAAAAATGAAGCAAATGGAACGTGAAATCAAAGAATTAAAGCGTGCCAATGAAATTCTGCGTAAAGCAGCCGCTTTTTTCGCCCAGGCGGAGCTCGACCGCCCACACAAATAATGGTGGATTTCATCCATAACAATAAGGCGTTATATGGTGTTGAGGCGATTTGTAGGATTTTACCGATCTCAGCTTCTACCTATTATCGAACACTAGATATTGCTGAAAACCCAGAACATCGAGCAAAGCGAGATCTACATGATTTGCATCATGCTGAACAAATTAAACGAATTTGGAAAGAAAGTTCAGGTCGATATGGTGTACGTAAAGTTTGGCAACAACTGAAACGTGAAGGTTATGTTATTGCACGCTGTACTGTTGCTCGATTAATGAAAAAGCTAGGTATACAAGGTGTTTGGCGAGGTAAGAACAAACAAACCACCCGTAGCCGAGATGACCAAAAACGAGCAGATGATTTAGTGAAACGTAATTTTACTGCTGATCATCCTGACCAACTGTGGGTCAGTGACTTTACGTATATTCAAACTCATTCAGGCTGGGTCTATACCGCCTTTATTATTGATGTGTTCTCACGAGCAATTGTTGGCTGGAAAGTATCTACACGAATGAATACAGATATAGTGCTCGATGCATTAGAGCAAGCATTGCATGATCGAGGCATGCCAAAGAATGTGATTCATCATTCCGACAGAGGTGTGCAATATCTTTCCATTCGTTATACCCATCGTTTAGAAGCAGCAAATTTACGAGCATCAGTCGGTACGACTGGTGATTCATACGATAATGCTTTGGCTGAAACGGTGAATGGCTTATACAAAACAGAGGTGATTGAATATCTAAAAGCAGATTGGCAAGGTTTAGCAGATGTACAACTTGCGACACTAAACTGGGTAGATTGGTTCAATAAAAAGCGTGTACACAGTGCACTGGGTTATGTATCGCCTTTTGAGTTTGAAGCAATGTACTATGATAAGATTAACCCGTTAGGTCAGGTGGCCTAACTTAAATAAAAAGGTCTCCGGCAAACCCGGTATGGTTCATTTTTTATCTATTTAGATTTCTATATTTCTATATAGATAAGTAGTTATAAATCCATATAATTATATAACTATATTGCGTAGTAGCTCAGTAGGTAGAGCAGCGGACTGTTAATCCGTTGGTCACTGGTTCGAGCCCATTCTAGGCAGCCATTCAACCGTGCCTGATGAGACTTTATTAGTCAAAACATTTATTAATGTCGCGCGGAGTTGCCCATGCAGGGGAATAACTGGCAACCAGTCAATCTAACCTTAAGCAAGCCGATAGTTTGTTTAGGGCGTGGATGATCAACGGATTGATATGCAGATCACATCTTGCCCTGCACCATTATTTAGTAAGACTCAAAATGACACCAAACGAAAGAACACCGATGGCTAAATTCTTTGATTTGCTGGCGTATGAGCGAAAAGGTGCTTCTGTTACTCACAAAATGGATAAAGATGAAACAAACGAATCTATTCACATCCAAGTAAGTTGCGGTTTTGCTAAATATGAAAAGAACGGTCAACATTATGTTTTTAAGTTTAATCATCAAAAACAAGAAATTGATCAAGATTGTTTTGAAGTCTTAAAAGAAAAATTCACATATAAACATTAAAAATTAATGGCTTAAAATATTTGTAGATTTCTATATATCTACATTTCTACATAGAAATTTCATTTCTAATTTAGATAGGGATAGTTTCATTTTGAAATATTCGCTATTGCAAATTATGCGTAAAAGCATAAAATAAACGATGCAAACTTAGAAATTTCTGGGTCGACCGATAGAAATTTATTATCAATATGCGTTTATGCATAAGTGAATCAATAAGGTTGCAGCCTTCTGGATTTACTAAACAACCGACTATTTAAGCGGTTTATTAAAGCTATAAAGCGAAATGGCACAAATTTATATTTGTAAGCCATCTCTTAACAACAGTCTCCTCATGGAGAAAAGTTATGAACAAGATGAGTAACCAAAACGTAAACCCTGCAATTGTTGAACTTGTTCGCATGGGTGAAGGCTTCGGTGGTACAAAAATCACTGGCAGCACACCTGAAGAAACAAGACGCAACCTTCGCAGAGCCTTTCAAGCGGCCAAGGAACGCACGAAAAGGGATGCCACAACCTGATCAACAACTCGAAAGAAAATACATCTCCCACGCAGAATTGCACGACCTATTCTTCGTAATCAGTCAACATATAGGCTTCACTATTGAAGACATTGAGGATTACGAAGAAGACATCTTTAACCTAATCGAGCTTTGGCGAGAGCAAGGTTACATCGATATATACATAGAAGATAGCGATAGACGCTACGGTAGAATCAAAAACATGGCTTCTGTACGAAATTCTGTTCCATACTATCTAAATATGTATCACGCCCGCGTTGTTAAAGGCGAGTACGATCCTTTACTTGTTATAACTTTTGAAGATACTGACCAAGTACATCCCGATGGTCACGAAATGAAAGTGGCAAGTATTCGCTTTATGGCTATTCATGATGATTTATTTGGTGAACAAGATCCAAGAGTAAAATTCAATGATGCTGCCATGAAGCAAATTCGAAAGAAAATTGATGCCTATAGAAAACAAGGCGATCAATACAATGAAGAAAAGAAAGGCTCGCAATAAGCTAGCCTTTTATTTTAAATGAACCAAGTTAACCCCACTCCCATCGCAATCATTGTTGATCCTGTAAAACCTACAACACAATACCAAGCCTGTTTAATTCGCGTGACCACCATCTCCTGCATATACAGACTACTGGTTGAGTGCGATACCGACGGGCTATGTAAATACTTACTCAGGGCAACACCGCGGTAGACAGATAACGCTACCAGCACCATTCCAACAATCATGATCAACATAAGTCACCTCATTTGTTCAATTTGATTAGTAGCGACAATTCCAAAAATACAAAAGGCATATTTATAATTTTAAGCATTTAGTAGTTTGTTGATCTGTTTAACGCCATTGCTTTGTTTCTTAATTCTGTTACCTGCAATATCAACCTTAAAAGTTAATTTCTCAAGTGCAGTTGTGAGGCTGAAATATATTTCACGTTCTTCATCGGTTAGAGTTTCAATAAAAGCCTCTTCTGGAGACATTGAGGCAAGTCTCATCTTATGCATAGATGCATTTACCAAAGCCTCAGATGCTTTCAATGAAAGTCGGCTTAATCTTGCCGCCTTATTTCTCTCGTTATGCGTCTTAACCATTAGTGCTATAACAAACAAGGCAACTAAAACAATAAATACAGTAAGCATGTATTAGAGACTCATTTAAGACATATGCCCATTATAGTAACCCCAAATAGCTTAAAAACAGGCAAAATTTGTTAAAAATCAGGCTAATCAACAACATAAGTCCACAAGCCAACAACAAACACAGAAATTCAATTATAGGCATTTGATTTTTAAGGCATTTTTCCAAATTAATACTTAGGCATTTTCCTTCAGGCAATTAAAGCTGATTTTGGTGTGAATTAATCGTTTTTATAACTCTACTCTATTTCGCTTTTTTAGAGCGTTTTAAGCAACTTTAAGCGCAAGATATAAAAGCAATCATCTTAAGTTCTAAAATGCGAAATACGCGAAACCGTGAAGAAATACGATAGCATTTATGTCGGTTTGAAAGATACATGAGAAGAATCTCTAAAAACCCAAGTGAACCGCGCCTACATTTCCGAGAATAAGTAATATAAGAATGTTCTAAGAAGATATATTTATATATTCGAAAACTCTCGGAATACCCAAGTACACCCAAGTCTCGGTAAGCGTAGAGATATAGATGCGCGGCTTAATAAAATCCTCAAACGTATAAGAAGTGATAGAGATAAAAACAAATATTGGCAAACACTTATACACCAATACTTATAGAAATATAGAAATCCATATAGATATATAGTTCGAGTAAATATACAAGCAATCTATCTATATAGAAATGTAGAAAACTATCAATATAAAAAGCCAATCAGATAGAGATAAAAAGCATGTATAACTATCTATTAATGTAGAAATCTATATAGATAGATAACAATAATACTATACGGATAGGCATAGGTAAGCGTAGATAGAGATAGATCAGTAATAAAGAAAATAGCTAATTATTTATCTATATAGATATGTAGATAGTGACACAGGTATAAGGATAGAGATAGAGGATAATACACATGTAGTAGAAAGATAAGATGGCAAAAGAAAGGCGAACGGAGTGAGCCAAAGAATTGTGTGTTTCAATCAATCGTCTACCTAGCCATTCCTTTGACCAACAGGAAATATAAAAATCAAAACTTCGGGCGACATTCTTATTTTTATAACCAAGCACACCACGGCGCACATAGGTAAGCCGAACAGCTCCACTTCCAGCTTCACCCATACCACTATTATACCTGCACCTCTCTATCTAGGGTTGAGGCAATGCACCAATCGCCACACATCGCCATATTCCAATATGCATGCCTAGGCACTTATGTAGAAATATAGAAATCTATCTACACAGCTATATAAATGGATTTTTAGTTTTCTAGCTTTGTTTCCTACTCTATCTCTATACACTGTTATGCATCTAAGTACACATAGAGTTTTACAGTCATGCCTATAAAACAAAACGAGCTAATGAGCGAGATGGTTAATGCAATCACTACACGCCTTAACGACCTCTATATTCAGTATTACAACGACTTTTTAAGCGTTGATGCATTTGCACGTTATCACGGTCTATCTATAGAGGATATGCAAAAGCTGATTGATTTGGGCAGACATGTGAATCACAACAGTCTTTGGAAAGAGGATAAGTAATCATGTTATTTATTCATCCTGAATTACGCGCTAATGATTGAAATTAGCGGTATTGGTGTTCGAAAATTTAAAGTTATTCCATTGCCAGCGTAAAGTTGGCTTTTTGACGCTGTACCACGGCATACCAAGGCATAAAATGGATAAATCAGGCATGCCTAGGGGGTTTACAATCTAGTGAGCGCTTACTATACTTCTGACAAATGGGTTTCGGGTTGAGATTTTCTCCCCGACGCGATTTGCTTGATGGGGGTCGTGGCTTATACCGTGTCAGTGGTTTGCACTGTAAAGAAAAGTTCCTTTTCTTGTGGTGGAAATTGGCTAGGTTAGGTTACGTCTCCCCAAACTCTCTCCAAGATTTATGAGGCAAAATTCTATGGGGGGGTTTGGGGGGCGTTCCTTAACGTTAGTGGTTTCCGCTGTAAGAAAAGGGCATACCAAAATATAGAATATGGAATTTGAAAAATTAAAAACATTTCCTTAGAATTCCAAATCTATCGAATTAACATAACTTACAACAACTCTGCGTCTGAAAACCTCCTTTGCCCGACTATCCTCTAGGTCGGGCTTTTTTTATGCTGGGTATAAAAATTCGCGGGCGCGCATATTGAAAATTAAATTTCCCCTCCTAAATACATGAATTAGTGAAATGCAAACTTACATTAACTAAATTTTGTTACACCTATTTCTTCTTGCTAATATTTTCTTCAACTAAATAAACAAGGAGTAATTATGCTGGTTAAGCGGAAAATGCTTAAAATTCGTCGCCTTGCAAGTAAAGGTAAATTAGCTCAATGGGGCTTTATATCAGCGAACCAAGCGCAAAAGATTGGGCTAGACAACGGTTTTGTCGTGATTCTTTCATTATTGCAGGGCAAACAGGTAGAACCGAAATTTACCCGCTATAAACTCAGTGATGATATCGGCAGCGAATATGGGATTGAAACGGATGCCGACCTTTCATCCATAGATCAAAGCATCATTGATGCCATTGGTGTAGCGGTCGGTGATATTTATGATGCTGCGGTAAATTATGATGAGAAAACCGCCTATGAAGATGAGCGGGAAGATTTCGAGCGTACCAATCTCATGTTTATAGATATTGAGACTGGTCATGCCTATGACTCAAATCTTAATGAAGCGGTAGGATGGGCATAGGCTCATCCTAATATTCCAAAACAGCCCACCAAAAAAAATCAAAACTTTGGCCGACATCCTATTTTTATAACCAAGCGCCACGCATCTATATAACCAAAGAGCGCCTAGCAGCTCCTTGGAATGCCACCTTCTTATCTTTAACAACCAAGGCAGACCTAGGACTCTAATCACTACCGGGTGCGCGCCTGAACCTCAAGAAAAACCGCCAGCAAACAACCCAATGCATGCCTAGAGAATGTCTGTATAAAGCATATAGATGAAACGCGCACGCACGCGAATAGCGGAGTTTATTTATTAGTGCAAGTTTTTTATTAATGAAAATTTCGATTGAATTTTTATTCCACTAAAAAACAAACAATCAAATAAAAACTTGCATCAAATTTTTATTTGCACTAATATTTAATCAAGCAATAAAGCTTACTAACAAAAGGTCAAAAATCATGAATGCACAAGTTAAAAACACAGAAACTCTAAACATCTTTGCAGACGTTAATTTTTCAGCTCATGAAGCACGTAATGCAATAGTTATAGATCAAGAGACGATAAAAGCGTATGCAAGACAGCAGAAAGTAACGAGCAAAGCAGTAGCAGTACAGCTTGATATAGCAAACGCGATCATAAACCGTATGAATAACAAGCTTGAGACAGAACAAAAAATATCAAGCACGTTATTCAGTGACTTAAGAGAAGCATGCTCACGCTCTATGCTTACAAAAATAGACACGCTTCAAAAAGCTAAGTTTGATTTATCAGATCTAGCAACAATCATCGCTCACACTGATAAATCACACATTGACTTTGTACAAGTGAAAGTCATTAGAAAAATCTTTCAAGCGATTACAGCTATCGCTGAAAACGACAGACGCAAGCTAGACGGTTACACAATGTCAATCTTGCTAAACTTATTACAGTACGGTTCACTTACGGTTAATGAATGTCGTTTATGCTGCACTACTGAAATACGCGCACAGTCGCATGAAAAGAAAGTAAGACAGTATTATTTATCTGCGCACAGTACAGCATCATCACAAGCGTCTAGCTCACGTATGACACTGAGAGCGCTTAATATCTGTAACGTTGTGAAGTCTGTAAAAGACAGTGAAATAACGTTCAATGAAAATTCTCAGTTTATTGAAGCAGTATTGTCATTCTTGCAAATGAAAGAGAATACACAACAAGAATTAGAGCGCGTACAGCATGACATTAAGAAAGAGTTAAGCGAAAAACAAGCAAGCGCATAATTTAGTAATCAGTGATATTAGTAAGCACTTACTAATATCACTCTAATAGAGAGTAAGAACATGATTAGCAACGAACATAAACTATTAATCGCTGTGTTAATTATGAGACAAGATAACAAGCGTAATAAGTGAACATGCAAAGATAAAGAAATATAGTAAGTGATTACTATATTTCTTTATATATTAATATCGAAGTCCTAGAAAAAATGCGAATGTGTCGGGTGCATAGCCTGTGTCAATCGCGACCATTTTCCAAACACCCTTTCACCACCAGGCCTATATAACAAATACTTTACCCTTGCGCCGCTTAAATCCATACACTTATCCTTGTCCCAGTACGCCATGTCCATTATTCTTTTCAGGACGACTTTCTAATAATATTTAAGGATCAATATGAAAAGATTTTTTTTGGCTACTTTGATTTTAGTTTGTTCAAATGCAATGGCAGAAGGGGAGGGCCTGTTCGCCGAGTACACCGTGAAACCGAGCGAATCATTAAATGATATAGCCAAGCGTAACGGGACCACGTGGGCAAAGCTGGCAGAAGACAATGATCTCCCTGATCCACCAACTGTTTATGTTGGGCAAAAGCTGGCAATCATGAAAAAGATGAATAAGGACGAATATCTGGCTGCGATTGCAAAGACCCGACCAACGTGCTCAAGCAAAGAAGAATGTGACAAGAAAATGGAAGCTGCTCATTTGTGGGTGAGTAAATACGCTGATTACAAGATCAGAAGTTCAAATAACGTATTAATCGAAACATACGCTCCGCGCGAGTTCACTGGCGAGATCATCGTAAAGGTTTCTAAGGAGCCTTATGGGAAGGGAACCTATGCGATCGTGGCCAACATGTCATGCAATAATCCGAATATGACCAAGCCTTATGACCCGATGGCCAGTTGCAAGAGAAACGTTTATAAGGAAATTATTAAGTTCAACGATTTCGTTAGTTCTTATTAGCTTTAAGCTATTTGACCAAGTAAAGAGGGAAAAGATGGCTTCAAAGGATGATTTAAATTATGTTGCTTACCACATTATCGAAATTCTGGAAGAACAGGGTTTAGATAATTCTTATATTAACGAAAAAATAGATCGTCTTTACGAATTCGGCGAAAATAAAGCCGCTACATTGCTTTGGGCTTCAAACCAGCTCGATAGTAGAAATTTTAGATTACTTTTGGGCAAACTTAATTTAACTCCCGATCAAGTAAAGATATTTTGTCGCGTATTGAACAAGCTGAAAAAATATTTGGGCTACAATTTATTGAGCTAAGCTTTTTAATTACCTATGATATTCCGAATAAATTAATGCCCCATATATCACTTGAGGCATTTCTTACTGCACTTGGCCAGATTTAATTAACTCTAGCGCTTTTTTCTTCAATTCCTTCCTACGCTCTTTTTCAGCAATCTTTTCTTCGCGAATGGCTTCAATATGCACACCGAAAAGCTGATCAGACAGATTGCCACTTTCAAGCAAACGTGCAAAAGCGTCAACAATCTCGCCTTGAGTGAGTTTATGCTGTTTTGCCATATTTTCTAAGGTCTGGATTGTCTCTGGACGCAAAGTGATGGATGTTCGAACTAAACCTTTTTCTTTATAAAATTTGGAAGAGTTAGTAGCTGCCATTATTTGCTCCAATTAAAATTTGATGAAAATTAAAACTTGCATATTATAGTTATTATTGCATTGATCACGCTGAAATACCACAAAATAAAACGGGCTTGCCCAAAACATTGAACAAGCCCAGAACACTATGCAGCTTTTTTGAAACCGAGCTTTTCAAACTCGAAATTCGCAACGATATTCTCGCCAAAGCCGGGTGTTTCTCTGATGATCTGTAAACGCTGTCTAGCGTGAGATTTGAGCGTTGAATTGTGCTGGTCTGTGAAATCAACAATAAACGCAACGTTTGGACCGAATTTCTTAGCACGTAACCCGCGCCCAATACGCTGGCGTAAGGCAACTTCCGCTTTCCCACCACCGGCAAGAATAATCAACCCGACAGCAGGGACATCCACACCCACATCAAGAATTGTTGTTCCAATCAGTACATCAATATCCTTATTGGCAAGTTCGGTGAGCGCAGATTTACGTTCTCCCTGATCATCTTCACCGCGAATATATCTCGCTCTGATACCTATATCGTCAAACAGCTTCAATAGGGTGTCGCCATGCGAGGTATGCTGGACGAGAACCATCGCCGTCATGCCATATTCACGGGCTTTGAGAATTTCCATACAGATGGCATTGTTCCGCTCTTCGTTTTGCACGATTCCCAAGCGATAGGCAGCTTGCCAAGGGGTAATAGAGTGTAATTTGGCTGGCTTTTTCTTCAATTCGACGATTTTGAAGTAAGGCTTAGCAAGGATTCCGCGATCAATCAGCATTTTTTCCGTAACCTTGATGGCAATCGGTCCGGAACAAGCCATCAAACGCATATTTGACTCTTGGCTTTCACGCATGAACGGCGTTCCGGTCAATGCCAAGCGGTAATAGGCGTTTTTACAGTGGCGCATGATCTCGTAATACGAATTTCCACCTGCCTCATGTGCTTCTTCGAGAATTACGAACTCAAAAAGCTCCAAAAGCTTGATGGTTTGCTGTCTAACGAGTGATTTTTCCTTGAATTTTGCTTCTGCCTTGGCTTGCATCGCAGGTGCCTTGTCCTGAAGCTCCTTTTCATGTTGCAGTGCAAGGTTATGAAGCACTTTTTTGATTTCGGACTCGACTTTACCGACCTTAATTAGCTGTTTTTTAGTGTCCGAAATCTCTTTTTCGTGTTTTTTGACTACGTTGTCATAAAGGATCTGAAATTCCTTCTCTAAAGTCGTCTCTTCCAGCTTGGCGGCGAGGGTTTGAACCATTCCGACCGTCATTTTCTTGATGGAGAGCTGACCTTTTTCATTCACCTGTCCAAAACTGCCATCACCAATGACCGAACATGCAACGCCATTTGCTTCGAATGCATCTTTCATCTGATACATCAGAATCGAACGGGTTGTTAAAAACAAGGTAGGGCGGTTAATTCGGGCCTGACACAACATGGCAATGCGTGATTTACCGCCACCAGTAGCGACTTGAGCGATAATCTGGCCATGACGTACAAGACGATCCATAACTTCCGGCTGGTAATCGTAACGAGGGTCATATCCGTAACTATCTACCACTGGTCGGGCAGGTCCAAGTGGAGCGGGGAGGGGTTTTCGTGCGAGTTTTACTTCAAAACCTGCCTTCTTGAGTCGATCCGTAACATGGACTACAAATCCTGCTGGAAAAGAGCACTTGGCAAAGTCAAAAAATGACGATCTGCCATCCCAACGGTGCTGTCTAAACGCTAGAGTTTCTTCGGCGCCATCCACCAAATAACTAAGCGCCGACTGTACTTCAAGTTTCGCCTCAACAGGAGGCTTGTGTAGGATGGCATTTACGGCGTCATAAGCGATTGTTACAACTTTTCCCATTTCAATACCTTTTGCATTTGCTTAATATTTGGCTTAAATTATAAGTAAGCACTTACTAATATTTCAAAGTAGTTTCCTATGTCAGTTGAATATTTAGAAATCGACCCAGGAGAGCTTTGGCCTAATCCTTGGAATTCAAACGTCGTATCACCTGAAAACGAGCGAAAAATCGAAGAAGGTATTAAACGTCACGGTATGTTTAAGCCAATTATCGTTCGTACCCTTCTTGATGGCCGCTTACAGATCATTGGCGGTCAGCACCGAGCAATGATTGCTAAACGTCTTGGTCTACTCACTGTGCCGGTAATGAACCTTGGGCGCATTGACGAAGCCAGAGCAAAAGAGATCGGTCTAATCGACAACGGTCGTTATGGCGAAGATGACATCGTTAAGCTCAACGAAATTCTTCATGATCTTGGCGGTATCGATGAATTGATCGATGTAATGCCTTGGTCAAGTGAAGAAATCGACATCTTCTCTAGCACTAATATAGCGCTGGACGCTCTAAGCGATCTCGATTCGCCATCAGAGGAAGTTGAATTACCCAAGACAACCAAAGTTCAAACTCACCAAATCATGCGTTTCAAGGTTCCGATCGAGGACGTAGACGCAATTACCAAACTCATCGAGAAGACCATTAAGGCACAGGGCTTTACCGAATCCGACAGCTTGACGAATGCAGGGGATGCCTTGGTTTATCTCTTGGGAAGCAAGTAATGAAACCATATGAAGGATGGGATGGCTAATGACCGATTTATCTCAAAAAGGGCAGGTTCGAATGTACCGACGGGGTGGCCAATACCCTTGGATATGCAATCGAGCACCAATTCCCACTTCGTAAGATTGAAATTAAAGGCGTTTCAATTTAACCTATATTATTAGTAAGCGCTTACTAATATTTTGAAGGCGATAAGATGACAACCGAACTATCCTCATACGACCGACATGCAATAAGTTCGACCGCTTCCTCAGAAGAAGCGAATGACCCTCTTGTACGTTTAGTATCACGTCGTCATCCACTATATGAAGCCATGTCCAAACACTGGATGTTTATGGATGACACCTATAGCGGTGGCAGAGAATGGTTTAATCATCATATCTTCAAATACATCAAAGAGGGTGATGCCGAATTCAAGGATCGTATCTCACGCGCTTATCGTTTCAACCATACCCGCGAAGTTGTAGATTTAATTAATAAATATTTATTCAAGCAGGAAATCACCCGCAATAAGGTAGATGCTCCTGCCGACGTGGTGAAGTTTTGGAAAAACTGCACCAAGAGCGGCTTAACGATTAATGATTTCGTTCGCCAGATCAGTAAGAAAACCTCAATTTACGGTCGTATTGGGGTAGTTATTGATATGGATGCGGTACCAGAAGATCAAAGACCCTTAAACAAACGGGAAGAAAAGGAAGCTGGGCTATCTGCTTACGCCTACATCATCACTCCGCTTCAAATGCTGGATTATTCGTTTGATGATCACGGCAAATTAAACTGGATGCTGATTCATGAAGTGGTTCGCGACGATGAGGACCCACTAAATTCAACAGGCAAGGCGATTCACCGCTTCCGCTTATGGACGAAAACGGAATGGAAACTGTTCGAAAAGCAGAATGATGATCAGAACGGCAAGATTACGATTAAAGAGATTGATCGAGGTAGCAATACCATTGGTGAAGTCCCAATCATTCTGGCTGACAACATCATTTCAGACGAAGAATATTCTGCACCATCCCTGATCGATGACATCGCCTATCTGGACAGGGCGGTTGCCAATTATCTATCAAACCTTGACGCCATCATTCAGGACCAAACCTTCAGCCAGTTAGCCATGCCAGTACAAGGCATGCTGCCGGGCGATGAAAGCGAGAAAAAGCTCATTGAAATGGGCACCAAACGTCTCTTTACCTATGATGGGTCTGATGGCGCAAAACCTTACTACCTATCGCCTGATGTAAAGCAGGCTGACCTGATCATTCAAGTGGTCACCAAAATCATTAACGAAATCTATCACACCGTTGGATTGGCCGGCGAAAGAACCAAACAGGATAACGCCGTAGGTATCGACAATAGTTCTGGTGTAGCTAAAGCCTATGACTTTGAACGGGTAAACGCATTGTTAGCAGCGAAGGCAGATAGCCTTGAAGCGATTGAAAACAAAATCGTTGATCTGGTTTGCAAACGTCATGGGGTCAAATTGAAGGAAGACAGCACTCCTTTGGTTTCATATCCAGATAACTTCGATACACGCGGCTTATACGACGAATTTGATATTGCTGCACGCCTGATGCTGATTGATGCACCAGAAACCATTCGCAGACATCAAATGGAGTCCATTGTTGAAAAGCTCTTTCCTCAATTAAGCAAGGCGTTGAAAGACGAAATGCTACGCGACCTAAAGAACTGGCCGACAGACCCTTTGGAAGAGTTGACCAACAGAACTACCGATACGACGGGAGAGGGGAATCTAAAGCGTAACATTACACGCTCCTCTTCCGGCACACCAACCAAACCATCGTCCAATAGCTCAACAAAGGCGAACAAAAAAACTCGCCAAGGGCAAGTGACAGAATCAACAAGCTAAGAGAACAGCGAGATTTTAGCTAAGAGAACAGCGGAGACACATTATGCCTTTATGGATGCAATTACTTATTAACGGCGGCGTTTTACGAAACCCAGCAGACGGCGAGGGAAATGACCTCGGCGGTGGCGGTGAGGGCGGCGGTAACAATGACGATGTTACTGACGATGACGATCAGGGCAAAGAGGCTGATTCGGAAAAAGATAAAGATGATGCCGATGAGCAAAAAGACAAACAGCCTAATGGTGGTAAAAACAAGCTTACCGACAAAGAAGCTGAATTAATCAAGGAAGTAATGAAACGCAAGGATCGTGAAAAGAAGCTTCTTCAAGAATTTGACGAATTCAAACGCCAGTTTGCAGACATCGATCCAGAATTGGCACGTAAGGCAATTGCCGCTCAAAAAGAAAAGGAAACTCGTGAGCTGGAAGAAAAAGGGGAATACGAACGCGTTAAGCAAAGTATGGCTCAACAGCATCAGGCAGAAGTTAATCGTCTGCAACAACAAATTAAAGACTTGCAACAACAGTTGGGAAGCAAGGATAGCCAGATCAATGAATTAACTATCGGCTCTAACTTCTCACGTTCCGCATACATTGCAGAGGAATTGACCTTAACCCCAAATAAGGCGCGTGCTTTATATGGCGCACACTTTGAAATCGAAAATGGAGAAGTGATTGGCTATGACAAACCTCGCGGCGCTGCAAATCGTACTGCATTGGTTGATAGTTATGGCAATCCGTTATCTTTCGACAAAGCGATGCAAAAAATCATCGAAGCAGATCCAGAGCGAGACACCTTGATCCGCTCTAAAGTTAATCCTGGAGCTGGCTCAAAAACCAAGCAAGAAAATAAAGGTTTGCAGAAAGAGCAACCTAAGACTTCCTTGGAAAAAATCATGGCTGGCTTAAGGGGTGAAAGTTAATATTTTCACTAAAAATTATTAGTAATCGCTTATTGATAATCAAATAGGCGTTTGCTAATATTTGACCAGTAACCATCGGCGCTAGAGAGAGTTAGTTCGTCCGAAGAAAGCTAATCAGTAAATGGAGCATTATTAATGCCTTTATTGCGCGAAGAAGCGGAAAAACTCTCGAACAACCAACTTGTTCAAGGCGTTGTTGAAGAAATCATTGACCGCGATGACCTTTTTGCCATTTTGCCTTTTACACAAGTAAATGGTAAGGCATATGTTTACAACCGTGAAAAAACCCTTGGTGGTGCCAACTGGCTTGATCCTAATGAAGTGATCGAAGAAGAAGGCTCAACATTCGACGAAGTGACAGCGCATTTACGCATCTTAGCTGGTGACGTTGATGTTGATAAATTCTTAGACTCTACAATGGGTGATACGAACGCTCAAAAGGCGATTCAAATCAAGCAAAAGGCCAAAGGTGTTGCTCGCGAATTCCACCGTACTTTGGCTCGTGGTGATTCGAAAACTAACGCGAAAGAGTTTGACGGCTTTGACAAGCTTGTAACCTCTACTCAAATCGTTGACGCTGGTGCTGACGGCAATCCATTAACTCTTACCATGTTGGACGAATTGTGTGACGCTGTGCCGAATGGCGCAGACGTGATCGTAATGCGTCGTGGTACGATCCGTGCCTACCGTGCATTGCTTCGTGCAACCTATGGTACTGATGCCGTAATGCAACAGTTATCTAACTTTGGTCGCCCAATGCTTACTCACAACGGTATTCCTATCATCATGAATGATTGGATTGCCGGCGATGAAGTGAAAGGCACGAACTCAAAAACCACTTCGATTTATGCTGTACGCTTAAATGAAGTTGACGGTTTACACGGCCTTTATGGTGGTGGAAATGCAGGTATCGTTGTTGAAGACATCGGTACAGTGCAAAACAAAGATGCTACTCGTACACGTATCAAGTGGTACTGTGGTTTAGCTCTTAAATCCACTCGCTCAATTGCGGCAATTCGTGGCGTGACTAATATTTAACTATAAATATTAGTTAGCACTTATTGATAAAAAAGAGACTAGAAATAGTCTCTTTTTTATTGAAAGCATTATTTATATTGATTGTTTAAATATTAGTTATAACTTATTATTTAACTAAAATGGCAGGTTGGATTAAGCATGAAATTAAAATTAACCGGAGCTGGATTCGAAAATTATACAGGTCAAATGGGCGTGGTATTTTTTGAAAATGGCTTATCGAAATATGACGTGATGCCTAATGATGCAATTCGCATTGCAAGTACCATTGGCGCAGTATGGGAAAACGGCGATCCCGCGAATTTAGGTGCAATTCATACACAGAACCTTATGACTCCCGCACCTGATATTCGCCAACAGTCGGGACTTGAATTGCTGCACTCGATTACTGGTCATGCTCACTTAAATGCAGATCAGGTTCAGCAGCATTCCGATCAGGTTGCCAGTTTAACGACTGGGGTAGAAAAGCAGGAAAGTACAGCCAAGAAAGCGGAACCTAAATACACTCAGGAAGCTTTGGAAAAGATTGCTGATGAAAGTGGCATTGCGGGATTACGCGAGATTGCAGCCGAATTTAATGTCAAAGGCAATTCAATTGCCACATTAATCAAAGCCATCATGAATGCACAGGAATAATACCTGATGAATTACTACCTTGCCGGAACGTCAGTATCTCTTCCTATCAACTTTGTCGATGACGACGGAAATCCCCTTGAAGTGACCCAAGGAAGCTACCGTATTGTCGATCAAAACGGTGTAGAGATTAAGCCAAAGGCCGAATTCGATGTCACCCAAACCAAGGTAACTGTAGAGGCTGAATATAACCAGATTCCCGCTCTCAACCCTATGGAAATCAAGGTTGAGGACATGGACTCAATTGAGATCGATCATTTGCGTATTCTCCAATTTGATCTAATCAATCGGGATGGGAATACCTATGCGTTTGACGTCAGCTACCTCATTTCACCAAGAGAACGGTTGATTGTAGGTTTAAACAGTTTTCAGACATTAAATCAGGCAAAGCTGACAGCATTGACGATGCCGGAAACGGAAGTTTTCCTCACAGAAGGCGAAGTTCGTAAGGTAGCGGCTTTGATTGAGGCGAGACAGCGGATTTGCACGCTCAATATTCCAAGTGTCAATTTACGAGCCACGACACCATCCGCCTACCAGAAGCTATCAGAGCAATTTAAGGCTGCCTTGAGAAAGGCGCAAGTTGCGGAAGCGAATGCAATTCTTGGCGGTGGTGATCCCATCGAATTAGCTCTTGCACAGGGCCTTAAATCCAAAACCATTGGCGAAACCCATGAGAGCTATATCGGTGGGCGACAACTCAGGTTAGCGGTTAGCAAGGCAACTCTAAGATATTTGAGTGGCTTTGTATCGACAAGCAAGGTTATTGCGAGGGTTTAAAATGGACGAACAAAAGCGCTATTTGTTGGATTATTTCTCAATGAGATTCACGAGTCTCATGGATAATTATGTTATGGCAATAAATGGCGCTTTTTTCACTACAAGGCGCGCAGGCTATACGCCTTCGCAGTATCAGATTGAAAACGCCAAGAATTTTGTGGCTAACGCACATTATTTATTCCTTGAAGCTGCTGGCAACACTCTTGAGCAGATTGCATCAAATTTGGACGCTCAAGAGGTGGCTTACAACATGTTCGAACTTGAACATGTCAAAAATCAACTTGTATCTATTTCCATTGATATGTTGCGCCAAGCGAACCGCGCAATTTCTACAGGAATCCAAAACAAGGCGATTGAACTGCTTGGAAAGAATAATGCTCACGGCGCAATGGGCTTGTTAGTACAAAAGAAAATGGCTGAACTGGAAATTACCGCAACAGATAGTGCAGGGCGTAAATGGAGAGAGCCATCTAGTCTTGTAAAAACCATCGTTCGGGATTTCATTTATCAATCACTTGTAGATCACCAGATTAAGGCATTGCATGAATCTGGCATTGACCTGATTGCTGTACCTGACATTGATAAGCCTGTGTCCATTCAAGGGCAGGCAGGTTATGTGGCTTTAAAAGACGTAAGACATCACTTCCATCCGAATGGATATGACTTACCTGTAGGCTACACAGATGTTCACACCTAATCAGTTCTGCTTCGTTCGGGCAAGGAATGGCTATGATCACTTCGGTTTAGCCAAATTTGGGCTAAGACGAAAGGAACGTTGCGCCATCGTCAAGATGATTCAGCAAAGCAACAAGACCTCAGTTCGTGCGGACTCGTCTGCTTCGCGCGGCAACGCAAGGGAAGTGGTTGCAGATCTGGTCATTTTGCTTGAACCCAAAACCACGGCAACCATTGACTCAATCATTGAGTTTGGTGGGGACATGTATGTGGTGAAATCAGTCCATAAACGGTTTGATATTCGCGGCAAGCATGATCACACCGAAGCGGCATGTACCTACTGGAGTGATAACGAATGAATCCACTAATTCCTATCGCTCAAATGCTCAATGATGCAGGGGTCGCCACTTTAGGGCAAAACCTGTTTATCAACATGATGCCAATTTCCGTAACAAACGGAATCCTGCTAAGGAATCCAATCAACGGAACCAAAATTGATCATGAGTTAAAGGGTCATTACAACACCGAATTCAAGGTCATTGTAAGGACCACCAATTATGAGACGGGTTATAAATTGATGAAGAAGGTATTCAAGCTTCTTACACTGGATAACCATTTTGTTGAAGGTATGCACATTAAACAATGTTATCCGGACAATGAGCCAATCGAATATCCGATCTCAGAAGGGAACACTCTCGAACTGGCATCAGACTTCAAGATTGCCTTTAGCGAGATTACCTAATGGCCCGAAAGAACCTTCAGACCACAGGACTCAATGAGCTTCGCAAGAAACTCACCAAGTTAAGTGAAATGCCAAATGTTCTGGATTCCGAGCTAGGCAGTATTGCCAAACAGATGCGCGATACTGCCAAGGCTATGGCACCCATTGAATATGGTGGATTACGCGAATCGATCAAATATCGTCGGGTCGGTTATGAACGTAACAAGCTAGGACAGTTCTTTAAGGGAGGCTTGGGTCAGCATACCGTTTACGTTAATTTGAATCAGCCGAGTCGCGGAGCAACGGTTGCAAAGTATTTCTTCTTTGTACACGAGCACATGAGCGTCGGTCGTACTGGAGGAGAGTTCCAGCCTTCCGAATATTCCGTGATGAATAGCGCACTACTTGGCGAAGTTGCGGGCGGTCGATTCATGGAACGGGCCAGAGTCAAATACGAAGTGCAAATTACCAAACTTTTGCAGCACAGAGCGGACGAGTTTATTAAAACTTTGTTCTAGTGAAAGTGTTTAAATTCCAAACATTATGGTATTCTTGGCAATGCAATTATTAGTAAGCGCTTATTAATAGTATTGGAGTAATGTATGGCTAACAACGATACCTCAAACGTTAAGCTTGGTGTATGTAAAGTCTTCTTTGGCGGTGTTGATCTTGGCTTCACCAAAGGTGGCGTTGAAGTGACGGTAGAAACTGAAACCCACGAAGTTCAAGTAGACCAATACGGTAATACCCCAATTTCTGAATATGTAATGGGTCGTACCATTACCGTAGCCGTTCCTTTGGCTGAAACCACGTTAGATAACCTTGTTGCCACTATGCCGGGTGCAAAACTGGTAACAGATTCAACAGCCGGAACTTCAAAAGCCATTGTACCTACAGGCGTTGGCGTGAACTTGCTTGATTTCGCTGACGAGTTGGTATTGGTTCCTAAAAGCGTAAACGGCTCATTGAACTACAACGATGCAGTACGCGTTCCTAAAGCGGCAACTCCGGGTGCCATGACCTTTGCTTATAAGCTTGATGAAGAACGAATCTTCAACTGTAACTTCAAAGGCTACCCAGTCATTGAAGGCAATGATGAAGTGCTTTATCAGGTCGGCACAGTTACACCACCAGCAGCTAAAGCTTAATTTTCTCACAATATATTAGTAAGCACTTACTAATATATTTATGCAGCCTCATACCCGTGAGGCTGCTTTATAAGATTTTTCAGGAAGTTCGCTTATGAAATTACTCAACCTAGATCCATTAGTTAAATCAGTAGAAAAACGTGTAGTCGTCGTAAATGGAAAAAATCACGAAATCCGCACATTGAATGTGGAGCAGTTTCTCCAAATCGTCGATGAGTCCAAGTCGATTGTGGAACGCGCAGAAAAGGGCGAATTCACATTGGCAGATGAAGTTCGCTTAACGAGAAAAGTCGTCGGCTTGGCTATTCCAACCATGACGGAAGAAGAAATCAACAAGCTTGACGTAAGCCAGATTCAAGCCATTGCTGAATTTGCAAAAGGCAACGACGTCGAAGGGGTAGAGGAAGTCTCATCCGAAGAGACTCAGGAAGACCCAGAGGGAAAGTAGAAGTATTGGCAATCGATTTTGGCTTCATCTTTTGCCAAATCATGCACTTCTATTCAATGAGCTATGAATGCGTATTGAAACTACCAATACGCATTTTCTGGCTTCTTAGCAAAAACATTCAACGCATTCAGGCCAGAAACGACTTACGCCATCTAAACGTTTCTACAGCAGCCACGTTTGGTGCGGCAGCGTTCATGAGCGGTAACAGTAAATCTACCTTGACCAAAGACGTTACCGACCAATTACTCGCGGAACGGGGGGATGTCGTAAAAGTTAAATCAAATCCATTAGAAGCCAAATTGGACAGAGACGGTCTTGAAATGCTGCGAAGACTTAGCGCACCGAGGCAGTAAATATGGCTGGCGAAATTAACAATACGCTCAAACTTGATGTCAATCAATTTGACCAAGCTATTCAAAAGGCATCAGATCGCCTAGATAAGCTAGACAGCAATCTGGGGAAAACCAACGCTTCCGTCGAAAGCTTGGAGAAGATTCTTAGTGGTTTGGGTGGAGATATTCGCCAGCTCTCTTCCTCATTCAAAACGCTTGATGACAATCTGGCAGCTTCCTTGAAAATGTTAAGTGGGGTTCAGAAAAATACTGACTCACTTTCACGCTCATTGGATAGCGTAGACAAATCGGCATCAAAAACTGCCAAAACCACAGCGCAAGCAGCCAAAAGTATTGAAAATTTGGCTGACTTTACGCAAGCCTACGAGAAAAAGCTCAAAAATTTAAACCCACTTTTGAATAGAGTTTCAAAGGGTCAGCAGATTCTTGAGGCACACGCAAAAGCGACTGGTGACGAACTAGAGAAGCAATCTAAACGAACACTTGCAAATAATGCTAGAGCTTTACAGGCTGAGATTAAGAATAACGAGAAGCTGCTCGCTGAACGCCGTGAAATGGCTTATAAGGCCGCACAGATTCAGAAACGTGCGGAAGTTAATTTAGCAGTACAGCAAAAACTTTATAACGGCACATTCTTCGGCAAGAACAAGAATTCCACTTCTGAAAAAGCAGTGGAAATGCGCGCAAATATTGAATTGTGGCGTAAAGAGGCAGATGCGGCCAAGCTTGTTAAGGAGCAAATCAAGTCTGTCATTCGTGATATTGAATATCAAAATGGCGAGCTGCAAAAAGGTGTAAACCTGCTCAATCAGCAGATTGAACGCACCCGCGCACTTAAAAACCAGCAATCGGTAGAACAAGCAAAATCCCGTCAGGAACAAAAGAGCCTAGACACAGCACGTAAACGCCAAGAGCTTGAAAAGAGAACAGAAGCTTGGTGGAAAGAAGCGCTTTATAACCGCGAACGCAGAGAGGAAGAGGCTGAGCGCAGACGCATTGAAAAACGCCGTCAATTAGAACAGGAATATTCAAACTGGTTTAATCGCGAACTCGACAAACGGGAACGCCGAGAAGCCGATGCACGCCTGAAACAGCGCCCTTTAATTCGAAACATCGATGAAGAACGCCAAGCTCAGACAAGAACTGCGGATGCCCGTCGCAAGCTGGAGCTGGACTATACAGGTTGGTGGACAAGAACGCTTAACAACCGAGATCAAGCTGCTCAACGTGCCGCTGAACAGGCAGAACGTGACGCACATCGGGTCAGAATGCAACAGCTTAATGAAGAGCGTAAGGCTCAAGAGCTATTGCATCGTGAGCAAATGTCTGTTGCCAAAGACCTTGCTGCAATGTACGCAAGTATCAAGATCAATCAAGGTCTAGGCGGCGCTGTACACAAAAATATGGAATTAGAGCAATCTAAATTCCGTCTATCATTGTGGAATCTTCCAAAAGAAGAACAAGAACGATTCCTTCAAAAATCCAGAGATTTAACCAAGACTGAGAAATATCTCACCAATACAGAAGCCATTGATGCCCGTCTTGACGCTATGGCTGCAATGGGTGGCAACCACGAAAAGACCATTGATGCCACATTAGCAACTGCTACCCGTGTGGCTCACATCTTACGTGCAACGGGTAATGAAACAGGTTCAAACAGCGACCTAGTGAAAAACTTGTACGGATTCGCCGAATCCCGCCAAGTCATGAACAATGTCGATGAAATTAACAAATCATTCGAGACGCTGTTAAAAATCTCCAATATTTCAAACGGCAAAATCAAAATTGCCGACGTTGAAACCATTGCGCGTAACATGGGCGGTATGCGAGCTGACGTCTCAGCCGATGGCTGGTTAAAAATCGCAGCGCTTGGTGAGCAGTTCAAGACCGCTGGTGGTGGTAACGGTGGTGGCGGGGGTATCGCAACCGTAGGTACGATGCTCAAGATGATGGGTTTATACGGTTCGGGTAAGACAATTACCAATCGTGCCGTAACCGATCTGATGGGCGCCGATATCCTCAACGAATTCAAGGACGGCGATGCTGAGAAGGCGTTCAGAGAAAACGCTAAAAATATCAAAGAATTTACCAAAATGATGAAGAACGCGGGCTTCAAGGACTTGAAGTCGATGGGCGAAGATCCGGTTAAGTTCTTCTCATCTTTACGCGGTCAGATTCTTGATTACATGATGCGTGAAGATAACTTCACCCGCTTCTTTGGTGAAGGGACCAAGCGTTGGACCTACAACCAGAAAGGTCAGATGATCAACAGCGAAGGCAAAGTTGTTGATCCGAATGAACAAAACAAAATTGAGCGCACGGGCTTTACTCGTTGGGCTTCTGGCATGGGCTGGTCAAATAAAACCGTAGACGGTTTGACCACCATGTTAGATAAACGCTTCATTGACCGCGCAAATGAAGTGGCAGAAAGCGCTAAACGTTCAGCAGAAAGTCAGCAGGCCCTAAAAGAAGCTCAAGACACATTAAAGGGTAGCACAGACAACCTAATGGCTTCATTGGGACGTTTGGCTGAATCATTTGCTCCGCTTCTACCTTTTTTAACGGGCTTCGTTAATGGTCTAACCAAAGCGGTAGACGGCATTGCAAACTTGATGAATTTGCATCCCGCAATTGCCATTGTGACAGGTCTTGGAGCTGGTTTTGGCGCCCTAACCTTAGCGACAAGTTTATTTTTTGGGAAATTAAGCCTAGTTAGTCGCCTAGTTACAACACTCCTTCCTGCATTGGGTGGCTTGGGTAAGACTGCTCAAACCTCTTCCGGTCAATTGGCTACCGCAACAAGCACTGCAAATAACTTAGGGCAGGCGGTATCAAAAATGGGCGATGGCACAAAAAATGTTGTGCCTAAAGTTTCCAATATGAGTACACGCGTCCTTGGCATTTTGGGCGGCATGTTACGCTGGGCAGGCTGGGTCGGGTTAGGACTTCTTGTAGGTCAAATGTTCATTTCTTGGCTTGATAGCGTCAACAAGAATGAAACCCCGTTAAGATCATCCTTCCAACGGTTAGTGCAAGGCTTACGGGATGACCTGATCGCAGGGTTAAAAGGTCTACATACCATCTGGAACAATGCTTTAATCCAGTTAGGCATTGATACAGAAAACGCACGCCGTAATCTCCGTGATTTGGCAAACTACAAAGGCGAAGTTTTAAAAATCCCAGTTAAAGGTGTAACGGCTGAAGAGGGCGGTGGCTTTACCTCAACACCTGCAACCCGTGAACTTGGCAAGAAAATCACCAAATTGCTTGAGAAGCGGGAGCTTGTACAAAAGGGGAAAGGCTTCTTAACGAATGCGCTTGACGGTGGCAAACAGCAATTAAAAGAAATTGACGATATGCTTGCCGGGTACAGACGCGGCATGAAATTAGGCGGGCTGGTTTATATCGAGAAAGGCCCATACGCTGGACAAGTCGTTCTTAAAAAGGACATTGAAAAGAACGCCAAGCTTCTCAAAAATAAGCAGAAGCAAGCTGCTGCCGCTAAAACTTCGTCTGCAACCTCTACAGGAAGTGTATTACCTACACCGTCAAATCTTGCCGATTATTCTGCACCGGCAATTGGTTCTGGTGGAGGCTCAACGCCTAAAGAGAAAACTGGACGAGGTTACGATCGCCAATGGAACAACCTATATCGTGCTGATGTTGAGAAAGCCTTGTTGGGCGCTCAAGACCGCGAGACTGATATTAGTGAAATTCTCGGTCAGCCTGTTGACTACCTCAAGAGAGCGAAGAACGACTTTATCGAGCGTTGGATGAGCGGAAAATGGGATGACAATAATGACCCACGCTCACGTCCATTCACGAAGGGTACATACAATCCTGATACAGGTTGGACTAAGGATCAAATTGACTGGGACGGCATGTACAAAGGTCAACATGTCAATGAGTTCCTTAACGCCCAAATGAAGAAGTTGATGGCCGATGACTACAAGGCATCAATTCAGTTTGCCGCTGAAAGATCGGCTTCAACAGATGAGGACTTTAAGAACGTCCTTGATCAATTTGTCGAGAATGACACCAAGAAATCTGATGCCTTAATGGCTTTAGAACGTCAGTTCGCCCGTTATGAAGTGCGTAATCCAATGGCACTTCAAGCAGGCGGTTATAACGACTTCAAGGACTTTGCGCTTAACCATCAGGTGGCCAAGGACACTTTATCCAAAGCTTATGAGTCTAAAAACATCAATAAACAACTCTCCATTGACCTAATGGATAGTGAAGTTGATCGACGTCAATCTTCTGCCGACTATGCGTATGATGAAGTTGCCAAGGAGATCAATGAGCAGCGTAAGGCGCTAGAAAAGCGGATTCAGATTACCAAAACCATGATGGAAAACGATGAGGCTGCCAAGAAGGAATATGCAGAACTCATCAAAGCCAAAGAGCTGGCTGAAGAGGAATTCACCAAGCGCTTAATGCTTGAAAATGAAAAGCGTGTTCGCGCCTCTGAATCCGCAACACAGCAGATGCTACGCCAATACCGTGATCTGAAAGTCGGTATTGAAAGCATTAACCAGAAGTGGACAGAAAGTGCTATCGACTCAGTTGCCGACCTCATTACAGGACGGATGAGTTTCAAGGACTTCGACTGGCGTCAAATTGGATCTGATATTTTTGCCGATTATGCAAAAGTCTTTGTAAAAGATTCAGCAAGTAAGCTAATTACCAACGTAATGGGTAACCAATCCATTTTTGATCTTGGTAAATCCTTATTGAGCGGTAAAGCTGCTGGCGGAATGGGCTGGGCATCAGACTTGCTAAATAGATGGCGCGGTTTAGGTCCTTATGCTCCGGCTGTTGACCCAAATACAGGCGAATCTACAAGTGCTGCGGTCAATACTGAAATTACTGACACTATACCGCTATTTGACAAACTACGCGCTACCTTAAATCCACTGACTCAAGGATTAAGTTCATTATGGGAAAATGTCAGCAGCGCATCACAGGGTCTTTGGACTTTTGCGTCAGATGCTATCAGCAAGGCAATTAATGCTTTGTTCCAATGGGCAACAAGCCTGTTAGCATCAAGCACAGCTTCCAGCGGCTCATCGGGCGGTAACTGGTTAGGTACATTGTTCCAAGTCGGAATGGCCGCTTATGGAGCTTACAGCGGTGCAGGAGCAGGTATTGGAGACATTAGTAGCGGTGCTTCATATCAAGTCGGCGGTGGCTTCAACAGCGCTGTAGGTTGGAGTGGTACATCACAGTTCGCCAAGGGTGGAATTTTTACCAACTCTATCGTGAATGAACCTACACCGTTTATGTTTGCCAAGGGTGGAAGTTTTGCAAACGGTCTGATGGGAGAAGCAGGGCCAGAAGCAATCATGCCGCTTACTCGCGATTCATCGGGCAGACTCGGTGTTTCCATGTTGGGAGCGGGTGACGCTTCAAACGTCATGCAAAATCACGTTCAAATCCAAATCACCGTAAACAACGATGGAAGCTCTTCTACAAGCGCATCTGGCGGTGATGCTCAAGAATATAAACAAATGGCGAAGCAGGTCGAAGCCATTGTCATGAGCACCTTGGACAAACAAAGCAGACCGGGAGGAAGATTATATAAGAAATAATATAATTACCCCCTTTAATATTAGTAAGCGCTTACTTATAATTAGGTAGGCGCTTAATTTCATTCTGAGTCTTATGGAATTTATTTGGAAGCCCGATTTGGGCGCTGAAAAGTCGAAAAAACCTTCCGTCTCTACGGTCAAGTTTAATGATGGCTACGAAGCTCGTATTCCAAATTCTATTAACCCAAGTTTGCGGGTATGGAACTGCACCTTTACCAACAACCTGCAAACGGCAAATGAAATTGACGAGTTTCTTAACAAAGCCAATGGCACAACCGCGTTTGATTGGATTGACCCACAAGGCAAAAAAGGCAAGTTCGTCTGCCGCGAATGGAAGATGAATCAAATCAAATTTGGTGTTTTTCAGATTACCGCAGTGCTTGAAGAGGTTTATGAATAATGGGCGAGAAAATCGCTGTAGCTGAAATTCAATCGTTGTCACCAACAGCAGAAGTCGAACTGTTTGTTATTGATACAACTAAATTTGGCGGCGATGTTATTCGTTTTTGTTCTGGCGTAAATGCGTTTCACCAACCGATCTACTGGCAGGGAGAACGCTATGACCCTTTGCCTATTGAAGCAAGTGACTTTGATGTAAGCAGTCAGGGCACTTTGCCTACGCCTAAGCTAATTCTGGCAAACGTAAGTGGCTTATTTTCGTCACTTGCGGCGGAGCTGGACAACCTTATTGGATGCAAGGTTATCCGTAAACGTACATTTGGCCGCTTCCTTGACGAAGTGAACTTTCCTAATGGAAATCCCGAAGCCGACCCAACGCAACATTTGCCAGATCAAATTTGGTTTATTGATCGAAAGGTTAATGAAAGCCGCGTTTCAATTGAATGGGAATTGGCATCAGCCTTTGATTTCCAAGGCGTTCAACTACCTTTCAGTCAGGTGACCAAGAATGCATGTCGCTGGCAGTACCGTTCGCCAGACTGCGGTTGGACAGGCGGTTATTTCACAAAGGATGACAAGCCGACAGATGACCCGAATCTTGATGCCTGCGGGAAACGGGTTAGCTCTTGTACTTGCCGATTTGGTGAAAATGCCGTTCTTCCATACGGCGCATTCCCAGGGGTGCAGCGCGTATGATCGACACACGCCTACTTAATGAAATTAAACAACATGCGATGGATTGTTATCCAAATGAAGCTTGTGGCTTTATTGTTGTCAATAAATATAAGTTAGCGCTTACTATTAAATGTCGTAACGATTCGCCGTTCCCGAAAACTCAGTTTCTTATTAATCCCGATGAGTATCTTCGCGCAGAACAGGAAGGTGAAATTGTTGGTGTATGGCATACGCATACCAATGGCAGAACTAAACCGTCCGAATCTGACTTGGCTGGCTGCGAATCTACTGGATTGCCTTGGTACATACTCGCGGTTGATAAAAATGGCGAGGAATTCCACTTTAAAGACCTCTATATTTGGAATAAAGTAGCAAAGGATAGAGGCTCTAGCACAGCCGCAGTCGGAAATGCCACTTGTATTGCTATGGCAATTGACGTCACTAATATGTAATAAAAAGGCTTCCAGTTGGAAGCCTTTTTAATGAAGTCGAATGGTTACGCAGTACCGCCATTTTCTTCAGTGGTAGTGGTTTCATCTACATAAACCAGTCCGACCGAAGCTAGACCAGGAGTCTTCCGATCGTAAATCAAGGTCAAGTTTTCAACCGGCTTTCCATTTTGACCTTCGAGCAAGTTGACTTGCCCTAAAAGAACGTTCAAAAGGTTAGCTTCATCTTTCGTGATCTGCTTTAATGCCATAGTAAACATCCTAAAAATTGAACAACGATAATTTTTACACACTCATAAATTATTAGTAAGTGCTTATTTATAAAATATAGTAAAAATGTTATATTTTCTCAACTAATCTAAGGCGAGAAAATCATGACCGAACCAGTATCAACTACTATCGGTGGATTCGCTGCTTGGAAGGCATTTGGCATGACTATCGTAGTCGCAATCTGTGTGATGGCAGTTGCGGCTGTAGTGCTCATGATGCGGATGCCGAGATCTCCGAGAGAGTGGGGAGTTGGCTTGATTACCACAGTAATTTCAAGCTTGGCTGGCGGCTCTTTCATCATCATCAAATTTAACCTTCATGCTTGGGCAACAGACGTATGGGGAATGATCGCGCTTGGCGGTTTCTTCTTCACATGTGGTTTGCCGGGGTGGGCTATTGTCCGTTGGATTTTCAACTATATCGAAAAGAAGGAGGATTCCGACATTTTCGAAGTTGCAACTGATATTAAAAACGACCTGAAGGAGTTTAAAGATTAATGAGTAGCATGGTATCCGCACTTGCATCAGTGCAAATGGCTCAGATTGCGCAAACTTATTCTTGGCTTCGGGCGATGTCAGGAGGCAGATTAACTCAGGAACAAGTAACTGCTGGTGACGAGATTATCGAGAAGGCGGGATTAGAAACTTTCGCCAAACTCATTGGTTACAAACTTGAATCTGGCGTTACAGGGCAATGGGATATTTCCGAAAAAGGATATGAACTTATACGTGGATTTGAAGGTTTCAGGAATACGGCATATCTGGATACTGGTAGCGTCCCGACTATTGGCTTCGGCACAATCAAATATCCAAACGGCCAACCTGTAAAAATGGGTGATACTTGTACTCGTGTTCAAGCAGAAGAATGGCTTAAAAACGATTGTAAGTGGGTTGATGCTTGTCTTGATAAGTATGTGAAGGTCAAGGTAACTCAAAATCAATTTGATGCGCTTGCTTCGTTTGTTTACAACGTAGGTGAAACTGCATTTGTCAAAAGTACAATGTTGGCTGTCCTTAACCAAGGGAACTATATTGCTGCTGCAAATCAGTTTGATCGTTGGATTTTTGACAATGGCAAACGTATTAATGGATTAGTTAACCGCCGTGCTGCTGAAAAGAAATTATTCTTATCATGAAGCATTTCGGTACATTAATGCTGTGCATCCTGTTTTCAGGATGTACAGCTTCAACAATTCAAAACAATATCCATGTCACTGTCTGTTTACAGTGTGCACCTATGATGAGCCGATAGAACAATGATTTCATTTCTTTGGCATCTGGTAGGGGGAATAATGTTTTTAACAACATGCATTATCCTTATGTACTCTTATCTTCAAAACAAATCTTAATTTGAATTTAAAACTAAACCCAATTTTACTTCTTCCTGTGAACTCTTTTTTTTAAAAACGCTCTATGCTTTGAATTACAAGAGTTCTAATAATAACAGTACAAAAATTCCGTTGTGGATAACTTAAAACCTATTTGAATTTAAAATCTTTTCTTTTTTTCTTTTAGAAGCTCTGAAACGATTGCTATCAAATACTTTCAAAGCCTATTAAGGTACAAAAACTCCGTTTGAGCGGTACAAATACTCCGTTTTAACGGTACAAAAAGTTTTAATTACGGTACAAATATTCCTTTTTAACGGTACAAAAATTCTGTCCTGTATTTTCAATAGTTTAAAAGGTACAAAAACTCCGTTAAATCGCCTTTAACGGTACATTTTCTCCGTTAGAAGTCCTATAAAGGTACAAAAACTCCGAATAAGTACCTTTTAAAGCCATTTTTCCATTAACTTAAAGAATACATAAAAGGATTTCGGTACATTTTCTCCGTTTACACCCCTATAAAGGTACATTTTCTCCGCTAAACTAATAGCCAAAATCATCATAACGGTACAAAAACTCCGATAGGGGAGTGATAACGGTACATTTTTTCCGTTCAAAACAGGCGATAACGGTACAAAAATTCCGAAGGAATGCCTATAAAGGTACAAAAACTCCGGTAATGTCATTACATTGTCATGTTTTGGTCAAAATCCTTAAATATAAATCCGCTCAATTCTGACTGATTAACTAGATTTACAAACATTATCTAATCATGTACCTTTTACGAAAACCAATAAAACCTTTCTGAAACGGAATATATGGCAGAACTTATTAGGAATTCAGATGTTTATAAAGCGAATGCATTGATTAATGCAAGCTACGCTTTGGACACTGCTGAGCAAAGAATAATTCTACTCGCCATTTTAGTTTCCAGAAACAAGAATGCAGATCTGACTGCCGAAACGATTATCGAGATTCCGGCTTCCTTATATGCCCAAAAATTTAATACAACAGTGAGCGCGGCATATAAAACACTGAAGGAAGCCGAAGATACCTTATTTGAAAGACGTTTTTCTTACACCACAATGCGAAATGGCAAGATTGAGGTGGTTCGGTCACGTTGGGTATCACGAGTTTCATACGTTAAGGATGATGCATTATTAACGATCACCCTAGCTCCTGATGTGATTCCTCTAGTAACCAAGCTAGAAGGAACCTTTACCAAATATGCCATCGACAATTTACGCGATGTGACCAGTAAATATGGCATCCGTCTGTATGAGTTGGTCGCTAGTTGGAAAAATTCGGATATACGAAAAACTCCTGTTTATGACTTTGAGGACTTCCGTGCCAAGATGGGCCTTCTTCCTCATGAGTATAGAGACAAGAAAAATCCCGAAAGTACGGATATGACCAACTTCAATAAACGTGTATTGAAGCCGGCAATTGATCAGATTAATAGTTTTACTGACCTGTTTATTACTGAAAAGAAAATCAAGACAGGACGTAATATCACGGGCATTTATTTTGAAGTAAGTTTAAAAACCGATAACTTCATTGAAGGCGAAGCGAAAGAAATCCATGACAGCAAGCCTTCTTCCGATTCAGCTAAAAAGACAGGCGCTCCTTTAGAAAACATTAGGCTTCCAAAAGTATCGACCCAAGAGTTTTTGGGTAGTGATCTCAGCGAAGAGGACCTTAACAAAGAGAACCCATTAAAAGAATTTATCGTTGAATCTGGCGTTTATAAGTCTGCTATTGAAAAGCCAGTAGAAGAAAAGGATGAATTTGAATTAAATGGCATAAAACGACTGTATGAGGCACTATTAAAGCTGGATGAGGGCGTAACCAAGGAATACGTCCGCGAATATGCCCAGATTAAAGGCGTAACTCTACAACACGCATTAATTGAACTTTATAACTCTAAAAGACCGGCTTAAACATTCCGGTACTTGGGTCTTTTCCGAAAACTTGGGTTTTTGAAGTGCTAACGAATAATTAAATAATACTTTCTATAATATTTAAGTTTTTATATTAATTATTCGGAAACGATCGGATGTCCCAAGTTGAAAAACAAATACCCAAGTATTTAGATTGGGCGGGTCACTTTTATGGCAATGACCTTGATTTAGAACATTACGAAATTCTCACCATTCAGTACATTCCCAAGAAAGAGCGGAAGCTAGAAACGCAGTTAATGACAACCAAGTGGTTTGACTATAGGCTGATGCATCCCATGCAAGCCACTTATTACTTCTTTCGGCTTTTCAAAAATGAATATCGAAACTTTTATAGAAAAGCTATTGATCATAAGGCGGCCGAATTCGTTAAACCCATTAAGGAGCGAGATTTCTTACTCAGTCGTGAGGCCTTGTCATTTTGGCGACTCAGACAGGCGGTTGATGCTTTGGGAATGCGTTATGACTTCTATTTAAAAACCGCATTTGATAAATGCTTTAAGGTGATTGCGAATGGTAGACCTTTGCCACCTAGACCTGCTCAACTAAAAAAAGAAGAACTGTTAATTGAAGTCTTCCATGAGTGGGAGTCTTATTGTGAAGCTTCGCTCCAGATCGCTAAAAGTCCATATTTTACCGCTACACTTTTTCATAACAGTCCAATGCAAGTTGATTATGAAGATTTTATTGTTAAGCAGGTGCGGATGCGTCAAGTGCAGCATTACGCATTAGGGACATGCATTTATCGCTATGATGCGCTTCGAATTGAAAAAGCTTTAGAGTCTTTTGATATTTCAATCATCAACCAAGCTATTAAATCCAGTATTTAATGCTTTTTTCTCTTAAAATATTAATAAGCGCTTACTATAATTTGATAATATCGTTTTTATAGTAATTACTAATGTTTCGAGGTTTTAATGAGCGAATGGCAGAAAGAACTTGCGATACAAAACAAGTTCGGCAATAGCGCTCCAATTTCAAAGGAGTCTATTTACTTAAATACGGAAGAAAAGCAAAAACTTCAATTTCAGCCGCGTAAAACGTATGGGCGTAGGCTGCCAGCGAACGAATGCGAAATTGAAGAAATGGGCTACATGAAGTTTGTTCGTAAGCTGCAAGAGCAAGAACAGGAAATTGTAGTCATTAAAACAGACGGCGAAGTTGTACGTGGATACATCCGTGCTGCGGATGCAGAAACGATCTCGCTTCGTTGTTATTTGAATGGTGATAAAAACGGTCGTTATCGTGCGCGTGTTCTTTTTAAACACCAAATTTCCGAGTTCTCACCAACTAAGGGGATTGAAGACCTAGTTGATGAGCTAGAGAGAAAGTCGAAATCTAAATCTTAAACGTAAGCCATCTATTTTCTATAAGGATTATCTTATATGTCTACTGCTGTGGCCGAAATTCATGAAGAAGAGGTCGTTGATAAAGAACTCGAAGGCTTCACCGAAGAAAAGTTTGATTACGACGATGAGTTTCAATCAAAAATTGCGGCTTTAACTTTACGTGATGATGAGTTTCTTAGAAGAGCCGCCCATATTCTGAAGCCAGAATTTTTCGAAAATCAGGGTGAAGCATGTCTGGTCGATATTGCGCTCCAACACTTCAATAAATATGGATGTTCTCCTGATCCCGCTTCTGTTGTCCAAATTATCAAGGATAAAGCTGCTTCTAAAGTTTATAAGCGAGAAACATTAGCGGCAATTGTGGAAGCAAGGAAGAAATTAATTGGCATCTATGTCACTGACAAGGCTTTCGTTGAAGAAAAGGTTGTTGAGTTCGCGCGAAAACAGGCGGTATCCAATGCGATTGTTAATTCTGTTCCTGATCTTGAGGCAGGTAATTACGCCAAGATTGAAGCGCGTATCAAGGAAGCTATTGCGGTCGGATTGAATGAAGAGGGTGTTGGTTATGACTTCTTCGCTCAGGCGTTGAATCGTAAGCTGGCACGTATCGAGAAGCTGACAGGCAAAGTACCTCCGACAGGCATTACTACTGGCTGTAAAGAACTTGATGATCTGCTCTATCACAGAGGTTGGGGACGCAAGGAGCTGTCTCTATTAATGGGCGGTGCAAAAGCAGGTAAGACGCAAGCGCTTATTCACTTTGGCCGTATCGCAAGCTTTGCTAAATACAACGTTCTATATGTAACGCTAGAAGTTGGTAAAGACATTATTGCAGACCGTTTAGATGCCTCTATTTCAAAAGTGATCATGAAAGAATTGGCGTCGAAGGCTGCAAGTGTTGCAACTGCGGTCGAGACGGTAGCCAAGACGGCGGGCAAATTTATTATTCATGAATTTGGTTCCGGTACATTTTCTCCGTCACAGCTAAGAGCGTTAATTGATAGGTATAAGAATCCTGGGCGGAACCCTGATGGAACGATAAGACCGCCAATCAAGTTCGATATGATCATTGTGGACTATGCAGATTTGATGCGTCCAGATATTCGTACAAATGACCCAAAAGAGAACTCAAGAGCTATCTATGTTGATTTACGCGCGATTGCTTTTGAAGAGAATGTGGCGTTACTGACAGCTACTCAGACCAACCGTGAGGGCTTTAAGTCAACGGTAGCCAAGGCAGAGCACGTAGCTGAGGACTTTAACAAAATCAGGACCGCTGACGTTGCAATCTCCATCAACATTACAGAGGAAGAGAGAGCGAAAGGTCAGGCTCGATTGTACTTTGCAGCTTCTCGTAACCAAGAGATGGGGGTTACTGTGGTGATTAAGCAGAATGTGTCCATGATGAGGTTCTTGGAAGAAGTGATTAGCGTCGAATAAATTTAACCCATTATTATAGTAAGCGCTTATTTATAACTTTGTGCTAGTATAAATAAGCGCTAATTTTATCTAATGCGATTTTGCAATATGAGAGATCAAGAAAGTTTAGCGGAGATATTAGACCGCATTGATATGGAGTATTGGCTTAACCGCGAAGGGTTTGAATACAAAGTAACTCGCGGAAAAAACGGAATCCAGTTGAATGTTAAGGAATGTCCGGTATGTGGTAACTCAAGCTGGAAAGTCTATCTGAATCAGGATACGGGTTTGGGTAACTGCTTTCATGGTGATTGCGAAACCAAATTCTCGAAATGGAAGTTTATTAAGGCTGGTATAGGTGGTAATAGCCTAAGCAATAAAGAGATTGTCGAGCATGTTAAAGCAATTGCTCAGGAGCAGGGCTGGCAGCCAAAGCGCAAAAGTGAACCCACACAAACCAAAATTGGCGATCTAAAGCTTCCAAAAGCCTATGACTTGCCGATCATGGGTCAGAACCTAAAGTACCTGAAAGATCGAAATATAACGCTCGATACGTGTCGTGAATTTGGACTGAAATTCTGTCAAAAGGGTTGGTTTGCATACATAGGTCCAACGGGTGAAAAGCAATACCAAAACTACAGCATGAGAATCATCATTCCTGTCAGGGACCTTGAAGGCAAGCTTGTGTCTTTTCAGGGTCGGGATATTACAGGAAAGGCTGAAAAGAAGTATCTATTTCCTCCTGGTTTCGCGTCTACGGGCACTTACCTATATAACGGCCATAATGCCCTAGGTTACGTTGAAATCGTCATGGGAGAGGGCGCTTTTGACGCTATGGCGATATATCAAGCCTTCAAGGAAGACGAGTTCCTTTGCAATGTTGGAGTTGTCGCGTCATTTGGTAAGCATCTTTCGGTAGGTGGTGATGAATCGCAAATGGCTGAATTACTAAAGCTCAAAGATGAGGGATTGGAGTGCGTGACAATTATGTGGGATGGAGAGCCTGCCGCAATTCTGTCTGCGATCGATGCATGTTTAAAGATAAATAGCTTTGGCATAAAGGCAAGGTTGGCCACGTTGCCTGCTGGATGTGACCCCAATGAAGTCGACCCTGAAATCGTTCGCACAGCGTATCGAAAAGCGATACCAATTACGCCAATTAGCGCAGTAAGTTTACGCATTAAGTATATGGGTAAAGTCTGAATCGTATTTGATTCCAAATCATTGTTTTTAAAATATTGTTGAAGTTTTCAAGGTGCTTTTACTATGAGTTTAAAAATTGTGGTCAGAAGTGCCTACTCATTGCATACGAGTGGGACAAAATATTATTCGATGTTCTTGTTATCTGTACAGGACGGAGCTAAACGCAACACGCAATTATTCAAAATTTATGGCTCAGCGGTAAATCAAACGGCTCAAGTCAAACACCATTCAGAAGGTAAGGGTGAAACACTTGATACCGAATTTAATAAAACACTAAAAGCGAAAGGTAAAGCAGGTGAATATAGCGATTTACGTGAAAGCGAAATCCTGCATGAATTTGATAATTTCCATGATTTTATTACTTACTTGACTCTCGACTCTCCGATTAATGCCATTAGAGCGCCTTTCGCATCAGCGATTACCGAAAAGGGTTTTGAACAATATTTAGAAACCTTGTCCCAAACGTTCGGGATTCCAGTTGATGACATGTACAAATTTACATTCAGATATGAAACAGAGGAAGAACGGCAACGAAAACAAGAAGAGGAAGAGCGTAAAGCGGCTCAGCTCATGGCACAACGACAAGAATTTTATGGTGAAGTTTTGGGGTCATGGTAATGAACAGAGTAATTATTGGGGTTCCACATTGTCGGTTTATGGTGACAAAGACCACAACGAATGAAAAGGTTTTGGAGCTGACAGAATATTTTGCTGTCCACAAGCATACTCAAGATGAAGTATTAGGCTTGGCGATCAAGGCTGTTGATTACCATGATAACAAGGGCGGTTATCACCGAACGGTCGAAATTCTTGAAAAATACGGAGGACTTTCTTACTCAACAGTAGCAGAAAGGGTAAAGAATTTAAGTAAGGCTGCTGTACGTAATCTAGTTGATGAATTGTCTACCAATTCGGATTCGATTAATCCAATTGAATATGCTCAATCAATTTTCGGTCGCGAAGCATCCAATATTTTTGACAAAGGGCGAGAAGCTGAGATCAAGTCAATTTTTCAAAATTATTTTGGACCTATCAGAAGCGAACTGAGCGAATTAATTCTTGATACAGATGAGTATGCTGCCTATAAAGGAGTACAAGGATCATGGTAACTAAAACTCTTCCTGAACTCGATTTGGAATTATCCAGAAGCGGAACAAATGCCTATTACTGCGATTTTTGCCCTCATACTGGCAACCGTCCTAATTATGCCGCATGCCTAAAGCGCATCCATAATGTTCAGGAGGGAAATGAACGCGAGGTGGATGCAGTTTGTGTAGTCGCTATCCATAGACATCACTGTGAAGCTGCCGAAATGCGTGAACGTGAAATTGAGGCAGGTAAGCCTCTCTATTACATTGATCGTTCAGAAATGCGAAAACAAGTTGGGAAGCGGCTGGCTAAACAAGGAATTTCTATTTCTTCTAAATTTGATTATAAGTTAGAACTTACTAATATTAATGGTGAAAAACCAGAAAAAGAAATTCCAGTTAATTCAAAGGGTAATTATTCATTAAGTGATGCAATCAATACTAAACTAAAGAAAAATAGTTTGAATACCAAAGATGTTCATGTAGAATCGCAACAAGAAAATAAAGTAAGCGCTAACTTATATATCGAGAGTGAGAGCTTAACTGTACCAAGTATCGAGAGCGGATTATCGCTTTTAGAAATTGCTAACCGTTTCAAAGCAAACACACAGGAAAAATTATGAGCAACGCAGAAGATTTATTAGAAGCTTTAATCAAGGCATTAAAAGACTCGAATGTAGATGCCGAGGAATTACGCTTCATGACCTTGCTTCCTGATCACATGCGCAAGATTCAGGATTTAACCGAAGAGTTTGTAAAAGCTCACGTTAATGGTCCACAACAGCTTGAAGTTTACATGAGAGCCATTATGGGTGTGGTTGCACAGGTTCAAGCAGCATTAGTCGTGAATACCGGCACAGAATCAATTCAGGAATATGCACAATTATTGGCTCAAAAATCAGAAGATGAATATTTGCTTGATCTAGGTCACATGCTTCGTGATTTTACCAATCATTGGCTAGCGGTCTTTCTGCAAGCTGCAAAAGAGCATTTCGGCGAAGAAGTATTTAAAGCTCATCAAGCCCATGTTAGAGAAGTGATTAAAAACGCTAAAAGCGAAATGCTGAAATCCAAAGAAGGCGATTCCCCATTTAAAGATTCATTTATTCCTTCATTTGCAAAGCAGTAATAAGGTGTAGCAATGAATAGCGATCAGTTACTAGAGGCTTTAAACCAAATTGCATCTGAAAGCTCAAAAAATGAAAAACTAGCTTTACTCATGGATTTTGAAGCAGAAAAGGGGTTGTTCAGAGAAGTTCTGCGTTTGGCATATGACCCGTTTATTGTCTTTGGAATTTTGCCAAAAGCAGAAGATGCAGGAACAGGGGAATTAATGTTTGATGAGGTTGATACCCTTGAGTTCCTATCTAAGCTTAATAACCGTGAACTAACAGGCAATGCAGCGCGCGAAGCGCTGCGTAGCCAACTGGCTCAATTATCAGAGAAGTCAGGCGAGCTTCTAATTCGAATTTTAAGAAAAGATTTACGTGCAGGTTTTAGTGATGCAACGATCAACAAAGTCGTGCCTGATTTGATTCCTGTATTTCCATACCAACGCTGTTCATTGCCTAGTGAAGTAAAGCTGAAGGCATGGCCGTGGAAAGATGGCATTTATTTGCAAGAAAAAGCTGATGGCATGTTTGCCAACGGGACCAATTTAGAAGATAAGTTCTTCTTGTCCTCACGTCAGGGCACGCCGTTACCTATGGAGCATTTTTCCGACCTTACTGCGGAAATGGATATGCTGATCAAAGATGTCCAATATCATGGCGAACTACTTGTCGAGCGTGATGGTGTCGTCCTGCCACGCAAGGTTGGAAATGGCATCTTGAATTCGGTCACTAAGGGTGGCTCATTCGCTGAAAATGAAAAACCGATCTATATGATTTGGGACTTCATTCCACTTAGTTCTGTTAAGTCAAAAGGAAAATTTGAAGCAGCATATAAACGTCGTATTGCACTGATTAAATCGATGCTGGCCAAGTTTAAGCCTAAGTATGTGCGGCTTATTGATACGCATGTTGTTCACTCATTGGGCGAGACTTACGATCACTTTTTTAATGTACTTATGCAGGGCAAAGAGGGACTGGTAATCAAGCATCCAGAAGGTCACTGGAGAGACGGTACAAGTAAACACCAAGTTAAATTAAAACTTGATGCGGATTGTGAGCTGGAGGTTGTGAGCATTAATCCGGGTAAGGTGGGTTCAAAGAACCAAGGGCGAGCAGGAGCTTTGCATTGTAAATCTGCATGTGGTCAAGTCATTGTGGATGTCGCCATTAAGAATGAAAAAATGCGTGGCGAAGTTGATGCAAACCCTAGTGACTGGATTGGTCGAATTATCACTGTACGTTCAAATGCCATTATGCGCCCATCCAACAGTAACCAGAATTACTCGTTGTATTTGCCACGTATGGTTGAGGACTGCTATCGAATCGATAAAACGGAAGCTGATGATTTAAAACGTATTGAAGAGCAATTCAAAAACGCTATCGAAGCTGCCAAGAAGCTGGCAGAAAGTGAAGCGGTGGTGATTGACAATACAGCGACAGCATAAATATGGAGTATATATTGATGTTATCTAAAGCTAAAAAACTACATCGTCAAAAAGCTTTACGTCCTTCTACTGAACAATGGGAAATTATCGCAACTATTGGATTTGCCATTATTCTTACAGTTATCGGGTATTTTTGCATTGGCGGAGCTAAAGCGAATGCAGCGGTGGTAGCGAGAGCAGCGTCTGTATCCTCAGCTCGTCCTTCGACATCTTTTGCGCGGTCTTACAGCAGCTCGTCCACACGCGCTCCGACCACTACAAGTTTTCGTTCTAGTCCAGTTAAGACTGTGACAAAACCTAGTACGATTCGTTCTGTGAAGCCTGTTACAACGCCTGCTAAACCGATGCCTGTTTCTTCTTCATCTACACAGAAGAAATCGCGTAAGATTGGTTTCCAATATGATTACTATGCATTTACAGATTGCATCCCTTATTCAAGCGGAAGTTTCCAAGGTTGGAAGTGTATTGATCGGGATTAATTGGGGCGGTTCTACCGCCTCTTCTTATGAGGTATGACGATGTTTGTATTGTTATCTGGAACAACGTGCAGCGGCAAAACAACCATTGCTGACGCGCTGACCGAGAAATATGGGTTTAATCGTATTGTTACCACAACATCACGGCCGAAACGGGAAGGTGAGGTTGATGGTTTGCACTACCACTTTATTACTCAAACAGAGTTTGATGCACTGAAAAAGGCTGATCAGTTCCTTGAGACAAATAAACATGGTAATTATGAATATGGCGTAACGATTGATAATTTCAAAACCTTGCCAGATGATCGAAATGCCATAATTATTGTCGACCCAAATGGATATAAGAAGATTAAGCGTTATCTGAAAGCAAATGAAATTAAATATCTTGGGGTTTTTGTCGACGCTGATATTAAAAGCCGTCTACAACGTTTAATTGTTCGAGCAGATCAGAAACTTGCGGAACGTTTAGAAGTCATGATTCAGGTCGAATCTCATTGGATAAACGAAATCAACCAGTACGATATGTTGATCCAGAATGATGAAACGATTGAAGATGCCTTAGAGCCGATTTTAGATCATGTGCGCCGTGCAGGACATTTAGATAAAATAGCCTAAGCATTTTGATGAACAATTAAAATTTCCTAAAATAGAATGCTCCGATAATTTCAATAATTTCGGAGTTTTTTTATGCTACTAAAATCTGTTCCTGGTGTTTTGCCTGCACTTAAAAATAGCGATTTGGCAACTACGAAATTATGGACCACTCACATTGAAAGAATTACAAATTATCAATTAAACGCCGTAATTGCTAAATTCAAGTTTAAAAATGAAGAAAGTCAAATTGATAAGGAAATTGAATACGCGGTTAGTCAGATCAACGACGCTATTTATAACCGCCAAATCAACTCGGTAAAAATTGCTCGATTTAAATTAAAAAAAGATCATTCCATTACGGTGAGCAACCTAATTGCTGGTTTATTGAAGCTGAAGGAAGTTGAAAGAAAGGCTGTGTTGTTCTCATTAGAATCAGGATTAAGCCTTGATGAAGTGACAAACTTGGAAGTTAGACAAGCCAATGTGGCAGCTAGAAACTCAAAACTAGCGAGAGAAATTATTAAAAATTGCCCTGTGAGTATCAAAACAAACTATTTATTTTGGGAATCAAATGAGGAAAAGGAGCATGAAAAGCTCAAAAATTTAGAGCAAGCTGTGTTTGAAGCCTTTGGTTTTGACTTCAAACTGCTTGCCCTAAAATACGAGAATATTATTTATGACGAATGGTTTGAATTTCTTGGTCAGACGTCATAATTGTCGCCGAGTTTTTTGATTCGACGAGCCGTATATTCTTCTAAAGCTTCATTGAGCATGGTTGTAAAAGTGGTCTTGTTAGAACCCATGCCAATGGAGCTGATAGATTTAAGCCAGTTCAAACGAAGGTACATTTCTTGGCTAATATTGTTGTTAAAAGGACGTTGAATTAATTTCAAGTCTTCAGGAGCAATATTAATGCCCTGACGCCAAGGCGCTTCACGGTCCTTTTTCTCTTTAGGTTTGCTTAATCCTGATAGTTCATCAAGCTTATCAAGGTCTACAGGTTTTTCATTAGCTTCTGGCGTTGCTGTGGCAGTTTGTACTGGAGCACTCTTTGTAAAATCGGATGCATTTGAATTTTCAGCTTGTACTTTTGCAGCTTTGCCTAATGATAATCCACCACGTCCACTCATTTGAACAACTCCTCAGCCAATGCATTTACTTCTTCTGCTGCCTTAGAGGCACCAATATTTAACTCAATAACACCCAGACCCATGCCATAAGCTCTTGAATATGCAATACGGTCGTAATTTACGGAATCGAGAACTTTTGCAAAATCTTCAACTTCTTTAAACGCATTACGCGCATCGTCTAAAGCTGTGATACGTGCATTTGTCGGGACTTGAGTGATATAGATGTAGACATGAAGTGGATCGAGGTCCCTTTCATTTACACGGATATTATTTGCTTCTTCAATTAATTCCAAAATTTCCCCAGTTGATTCTACGTCAGCTTGGTTAGGGCGAGTTGGAATAAGAATGGCATCGGAACAAAGCAGCGCTTCACGGAAGCCAGAAGAGTCATAACCACCGCAATCGAGAATTACGTTAGGTGTTTCACTTTCAATTTTTGGAATGACTTTGTCAATTTCTGGTTGACCAAACAAATGATAAGTTTTGATTGAGCCGGTCTTTTCTATGAAAGTTTGGGCTTGACGATAAATACCCCATTTAACCGAATTTTTATTGGCGTCAAGGTCGACAAGAGCTACGTCTTGTTTTTCATTATTGGCAATCCATGCAGCCAAATTGGTAGCCGTAGTTGTTTTGCCGACGCCACCTTTTGAATTGGCGATCAATAATTTCATTAAATCCTCAACATAAACGTTGGCGAAAATCGTAGTGTAATAGTAAATGCGCTAGATAACAATGTATAAACTTGTATTCATTGCTATGTAGAAATCTATATAGAAATCTATATAGATTATTAATTTAAAAATTAGATTGTATTTAACTAAAACAAAATGTTTAATAGTTCTAATTGCTTACATATAAATTCATAGGCTTAAAATGCAGAATCAAATCAGACAATTAGAAGATGGAACTTTTGAAATAGGTACTTGGATTCAGAATGCAAATGGTGAAGTTGTGTTCTTTGATGCAACGAGTGCCAAAACATTAGAAGAAGCAAACAAGATTGCTGATGAGTTGGATGATCAGGAATTTAAATTAGCAAAGAGTGAAATTGATATGCTTGGCGGCATTCAAGGTGCCAATAAGGTTCTGGAGCTCATGAATGAAAACGAAGCCGTTGCCGTTGAATTTGATAAAAACCACTTTGATATTAATGAATTAAAATTCTATAACCAAAAAGATTTTGAGCAGCGAATGGATGACTACCTAGATAATGGTGAGACTGCAACCTATCTATATGCAGACTTTGAAATCCAAAGCCTGCTGCACAAAACTAGATTTTTGAAATTTTAATTTAACTTTTCAGCAACTTGGCGGAGCAATTCCGGATCCGATGCAAAATATTTTTGCGTGGTCAGGATTGAGCTATGCCCCATCAATTGTTGAATTGAATAAATATCACCGCCCTTTCTTATTAGCCTTGTGGCAAAGGAACGTCGACCGGAATGGCTGGTTGCTTGAATACCAGCCTTCTTATAACAGTTATTAATCATGGTCACCATGCTATTTGGTGAGAATGGACCGCCCTTCTGCGATAAAAATAAAGGTGCGTCGGGATCCTTTGGTCTTTCTTTTGTTATGTATTCTTCTACCAGTGATCTAGCGATTGGATTGACTAGGAATACCTCACGGTAGCGGTTGCCTTTAGTAATATTACCGAGCAATCGAATAATATCCTTCAGCTTGCCCTTCTTCACGTCGTAAACATCGCCGACCTTTAACATTGATAATTCTTTAGCGCGAAGCCCAAGGAAGTGTGAGAAATACAAAACACATTTGTTCCGTAATGCATTTACGCCCGTTTGAGTGGCTAAAGTAATCTCAAGATCATCTTCTGACACATATGGGGCTTTTCCAGTTGTTGTTCTTGCCATAAATCGACCAAATAATTTTTTATTACATTTTTCCAAAAACGGAAAGGATATAAAAACAGTCTACCACATGTCGAAAAATAAAAAATGTAATAAAAGATACATTTTATTATATTTTTTGGGGGTGCAAAAAGGCAGGGCGTCATATCCTGTCGTATACGTACTTTTCTATTAAGAGTGGTATTTCAAAGTTTGATTTAAATTGGTAATCTATAACAATCTTGATTTTGTAACGTTTTCAAGTTTAGGAGGAGCTATGAAAGAAAAATTTAAAAACAGTAATTTAAAGGGTATGAATAGCAAAAAGCCCGAACTTGATCGGGCAGTAAGAATAAAAACAGATTAGTTGACTTTAAGTGTTTCTAGGAAAGCATCAAAAGCTTCTTTCTGTCTAGGGTTAGTGAAAAACTCAAAATTATGGCCATCATTTGCTTCGCGAATTTGTTTAATTAAATTCGATTCTGCATCAGTAATAAGAGGTTGCTCAATCATGGCTTCCATTTCTTCAAGCAGATGAGGCATGTATTCCTCTAGGCAGCGCATGAAGAGGTCTTTAGCATCGATTTTTAAAGCTTCAGCCATAGCGCGCACACGTTCAAGAGGCAATTTGCTTTTACCACGAACAATGAAGCTAACCATGTTTTGATTGATACCCATAATCTCTGCCAATTGCGACTGATTCAGATCCGATGCATTTAGTTGAGCGTCGAGATATTGGGCGACAGTTAGTTTGCGTTTGGTGTTAGTAGCTGCTGATTTCATAGTAACGTTTTCCTTAGAATATTCTTAATAGATATAAAGTCATAATGTCGGAATGTATCCTCGATACAACATTATAGACTTAAAATATTTGCGGTTTAGGTAAAGTATATCAGTAAGTGCTGATTTACCCAAGTTCAAGAAAAGTACAGATTTGTATAGGATTGGATAACATGACATCGGTCACAATTAACGGAAAAATTTAGTAAGTAAGCATTGATTAATATTTTCTTATTTTTGGGTTAAACTAATGGTCAGACTATAGGTGAGTAGATGCTCATTTTAAGTACAGGCAATTTGTTAGCTGATGCAGACAATCATACTATAATGACAACGTATCGACTGATACCAAGAGGAAGTATAAGCCTCATTCAAGCCAATTATTTGTCAAAAAAGTATGATAGTTAGAGTATAGGAGTAAAAAATGTCGAAAAGTGTTGAAGTTATTACGCCTGAAACCGTAGCAGATTTCTTGGCAGAGCAGGGTTCTGAACTGATCTTTGAGGGAAATCAAATTAATGTAATTAAAGGAAAAAAATGAGGAATGCGGTGATTTCCTTGTGATTAACAATGCACTTGGCGAAAATTTGTTTATTAAACTTAGCTATATAGTCTTATGAGTCTACCTAAATAATTAAAAATCCCTCACTTGACCCTTCTCTGTGGTTAGTGTCCAAGGTTTGATGCTGGCCACGGTCAAAATAAACCCTCTATTAAAACTCAAAATCTCCCCAATTTCACTCTTTATTTTTCAATAAATATTTTTATAATGCTTTTTAATATTAGTAAGCACTTGTTAATATACTGTCAGGTCTGTATATAGACATCCAATAATGACTTTTTCAGATTGAGATTTTTAAATGAATGAGCGCATACATATTTTAAGACAAGCAATTGTTGTCGTTACCCAAGCACTGACTAACTCTGATATTGCAGTAACACAAGAAGGCATTGAGGCAGGTGTGCATAAGGATCCAAAGACAGGCAAACCTGTGCGAATTAACCTTCCATATCTTCCGGACAATTCACCAGATTCGCTGATTGATGCGGTTCAAGGTTTTCTTGATCAAGAGGTAGCGAAGTATCTTTTTACCGATTTTTCTCTCAAGCTAAAAGGATCTGAAGAGGTAAAGACTTTAACTTCATTGTTAGAAGAAGCGCGTGTAGAACGTTGCATGGCTGAAAAATATCGCGGTTCAAATATCAATATGAAAAATGCGAGCCAATTTTTCATTGATGAATTGATTGACGATAAATACCAAAAACTTGTAAAGGAAAAAGCTTCTGATGAAGAAATTACGCAACATTTAATGTTGCCAATGTTACGTGCGTTAAGTGGTCAGGAAGTCTTTGAACATTACTTAAAAGACAAAATGAAGCATATTAAACCTGTGTGGGACATGCTTACTCCTTTTAAGCCAGAGATTGAAAAATTAAAGTCCACAAAAGACACAATGGATTTGGCTCAGCGTATCTATAAGGTACTGAAAGATGAGCCTGAATTGCCAGAACTCCCTGACAGCGAGCATGATGAAGATAGCGACAGCTTACCAGTGCCAAAATCGCCAGGTAAAAGCGCTGGTGTAGGCAATAGCAAAGATGAGAATGAAGAAGATGATGATGAAGGTGGTTCTCTAGGTGGAGCTGTTGGTGCCGATGAGGGCGAAGATGAAGAAGGCGAAGGCGGTAGTGGTGGAAAAGCTAAACAACGGCCTAATGCAGTTAAGCATTCACTAGAAAGTGACGATAAGAAGAGTGCCCCTCCTCGTAGTGAATTTGTGGCTGCAATTCTGGACTCGTTAAAAGACACCAAAAACAACTACAGTGAGCAACTAAGCAAGAAGATTGCACAACGCACAGCAGCGGACGTTAAAAAATCTAAATACGCAGTATTTACCAATGAAGGTGATGTCATTGAACCGCTTGAAGTTCCTAAACTTCATTACGATGACAAGATGTTTAAACGTCTTGAAGACAAGGTAGCTTCAATGGTTGGTCCTATGCAGAAAGATATGGAGCGGGCAATTCAGGCACGAAGTAAATCTGTATGGGAAAATGGATTAAAACAAGGAAAATTAAACAGTTCATCTTTAGCACGACTGGCTTCAACTGGTGATTGTCGAATTTTTCGTAAGCGCGTTGAATCAAAAACCAAAGACGTTGCTGTGAGCTTGGTCGTCGATATGTCAGGTTCAATGTGCGGTTCTAAAATCCATACTGCCGCTGCTGCGAGTTACGCACTATCAAATGTTCTGGATCGTCTCAAGATTCCTCATGAAGTGATCTGCTTTACTACTCATACAGACTCAGCCACTTACCACAAGCGTTTAAAGCAAATTCGTGAAGCAGAAAAAAAATATGGCGTTAGTTATTCACGCTATGAAAACCTTTATATGCCTGTCATTAAAGGCTACAACGAGCGCATTAATACTGAAACAAAACGTCGATTTGGATGGCTTCCTCACTCAGGTTTAATGGCGAGTAACATTGATGGTGAATGTGTAGAAATTGCTGCACGTCGTCTAATGGGGCGTAAGGAAGCAGGTAAAATCATGATGGTGCTTTCTGATGGCTCACCTGCGGGTGGAGGTAACAGTCGAGATCTGGAATATCACTTAAAAGAAGTGGTGAAGAAAATCGAGAAGAGCAAGGTAGACGTCATTGGTATTGGAATTGAAGATGATTCTGTTCGTAGATTCTATGACAAACATGTGGTGATTCATGACGTTGAGCAATTACCTAGCCTAGTAATCTCGCGTTTACGCAGTATGTTGTTAGCGTAGAATTTGGGTGGAGATTGCATCATTTGGGTATTATAAAATATTAGTAAGCACTTAATTTATTTTTATGATGCAATCTTATAAACTTTCAATATCAGTTAGTGATACTTTTTCATAAATGATCGAATCCGTTTTTGGAGCTTATAAATGTCTAACGATCCTATTATCTGTGAAATCTGTGGTGGAAAAACTCACGTAATTGCTAAGCATTTAAAAGAAAAACATCCTGAAACTACGTATGAAGAGTACAAGAAACAGTATCCAGATAGCCCTTTATTGTCGCCTTTAGCGCAGAAAAAGATGCAAGAACAGGCTGAACTGAAAAGAGCTAAAGAAGCAGAGTTGGCAAAGGCGCAACAAGAAAAAGCAACAGATACTTCAACATCTAAGGAAGAAACAACAGTGTCTACTAATAACCACAATGTAAAGTTAGCGCTTACTAATAACGAGGCAAAACCAAACGATATTGTGGTGTCTAAACCATTTCATGAAATCTTTGATCTGAAAGGTAAAAGCGCGCTTAGTGGTTCAGGTAAACCGATTCCAATCTCATGCATTGAGAACTCTGCCTTCCCGGAAATGATTCCAGAAATTAATGATACGTATGTATGGAACGTGAACGAGCTGAAGGATGTCATGATTGCATTGGAGCTAAACATCAACCCTTACGTGTGGGGACACAAAGGTGCTGGTAAATCAGAAATGTTTGACCAGATCGCAGCTCGAACTGGCCGTCCTCTTGTTCGTATTCAGCACACTTCAAATACAGAAGAATCTCACATTGTAGGTATGTGGACGGTTAAAAATGGTGAAACCATCTTTGAGCTTGGGCCATTAGCTTTAGCGATGAAGCATGGCTGGATGTATTTGGCTGACGAATATGATTTCGCGCAACCAAACGTTTTATTTGTATATCAAGCTGTACTAGAAGGTAAACCTTTATATATCAAAGAAGCAGATGCAGCTAACCGTGTCATCAAACCACATCCAAACTTCCGTTTTGCTGCAACAGGTAACACGAACGGTTCAGGTGATGAAACTGGTCTTTATCAGGGTACTAACTTACAGAACTCAGCGAACTACGACCGTTTTGGCTCAGTGATCTATAAGAGCTACATGAAGAAAGAAGATGAGTCCTTGATTATCCAGAAACGTGTAGGTTTATGCGCAGAGGATGCTGACAAGTTAGTGGATTATGCAAACTTGGTACGCGAGCAATATGCAAACTCTAAGATCAGCGACACCATCTCACCACGTTCATTAATCAACGCAGCAATGATTGGCTTGCGTCGTAACGATTACAAGCACGGTCTCAAATTGCCGTTTACTAACAAGCTCACTCAAGTCGATCAGCAAGTTGCGGAAGACTTGGCTCAACGAGTGTTCGGTTAATTCGGACACTTTTTGGGGGTGGGCTATGGTAAGAAATCAAGATCAGCTTTTCAGAGATCATGACAAGCTTCTTCGTCATTTGGCACACCGGAATATTAGCCGACTTACCTCAGTCGGCTATTGCATTGACGTTGAAGAGCTGTATGCCATTTTCTGTGAAGTTTTCGTGGTATCGATTCAGACTTGGGATGAAAGCAAAGGCAAATTAACGACTTATTTAACTACTGCTTGCCTCAACATGGTATCGAGATTACTGAAAAAATACCATTTGGGCGATAACAGAACGGAATACGAGTCCGACATTTTGCATCGTATGGGTGATGGTGAAGATGACTGTGATTATGACGTTTTTGTTGATCACCAGAGCCAAAATATTTTAGGCCCATATGAGTTGATGCAGACTCTTACAGAAGAAATGCAGCAGCTTTCACCGTTCGCAAAAATTTTACTCAAATTCACCTTAAATCCGCCTGATTTCATTGAAAGAGAGTTGTTGGCACAAGAAGCCAAATATCAGCTTTCCCTCAATACGCCTGAGAAAAATGAATCGCGGGGACCAAGACGTCGCAAATTGAATCTAAGTTTTGTGGCTAATTGCATCATGAAAACAGCCGAAACAAACAAAGAAAAACGATTCATTCGTGACGCTGTGAAAGAAGTTGAAGAAGCCGTTACGCGAGTTGCTGTCTAAATCATTTCAACACTTTAAAAGCGTATATAGCGCAAAAGAGAGCGTTTTAAATGAAATCAAACGAAAACGAAAGAATAGATTTTATTGAAGCAAAGGCTTTTGGTTGTTTTGGTTCAATCTCATGTTTTTCGCGTGATAGCGAATATTGCCAACGATGCCCGGCATTTGAGGCTTGTGAGCAGAAATCATATGAAACGCTTAACGCGATCAAGCAGGTTGTTAATGTAAACGATTTACTCAAACAGCATGAAAAAGCTCGGATGGCGCAAGAAGCTAAACGCAGAGCCTTACGTGAAGAAATGAATGCAGCCAAAAGTCTTTCTTCGGGTGGGATCCAACCAAAGAAACCGACTCTCGTTGAACGAGCAACCAAGGTAGAGAAAGTCTTTTTTGAGCCTACACCGGAACAGCAGGAATTAATCGTGAAGCTGCCTGTAAAAGCTCAATCGTTTGCATTGACCTTAGTTAAGAGCGGTTTAGTGACCGAGATTAAGGATGGATTGGCCAAAAACGAAAATGCCATGAAAGGAAAAACTCCAGTTTGGCTCAGTCTTGCCGTCGAAAAGCTTCTTTTGGGTGGATATACGCGCAGTGAACTAAAAAAAGCGTTTATGGAAGAACTCAACTGGAAAGAAAACACTGCACAAAGCCATGTGTCGTTAGCTTTTGTTCTTTTGACCTGTTTTGGGATTGCGAAAGAAGAGTCTTCCAAATTGTTAATTTCCAAATGATTTTTAATTTAATAGCTGTAAGAGATTAGTTGTATAGGATTCTCTATGTTAAACCACGCAATGTCAGTGCAATCTGACTTTTCGATAGGAAAATCATTATTAACGGTAGACAAAATTGTCGAAGCTGCAAAAGGCTTAGGCTATTCATCGGTCGCAATCGTTGATGACATGTCCTTACATGCATTGGTAGATTTTTCGAACAAAGCCACCAAAGCCAATATCAAACCGGTGTTTGGTTGTCGTTTGCGTGTATATGACGATTCTAAATATCGTAAGCCCCCTGCCTCATCTGGTATTGCTGAAAAACGCAACTTGATGTTCTGCCCAAAAGTCTACATAAAAAGCGAAAAAGGCATTAAAGGCTTATTCAAACTTCTTACAGACGCAAACTCTAAAGAGCAATATTACTATACCACAGCCGTACTGATCTGGATGCTCTATGCAAATTGGAAGATGTGGTCGTAACAACTGGTGATATGTACGGTCTGTTTAGTCACCCTGATCACGAAAGAATTTTAAATGTATTAAAAGCGAGATTTGGTGATGATTTATATATTGAATTTAGTCCGATCAATACGCCATTGTTCGACCGCTTAAACTACTTAGGCTATTTGGCGTATGAACGCGAAAAAATTAAAACCGTCGTCACTTATCCTTTTAACTATCTTGAGAATGAAGATGCGGACACTTTGGATGTATTGAGCGCTATCGCAACCAATACCCAACTTGATTTGCACTATCGTCCTATTCAATACGTAAAAGATTTTGGTTTTAAAGAGCCAAAATTCATTTTAGACCATACAAAAGCTGCTATTCAGCGTATGGCTAAATATGAGCGCGTCAATTCAGCGGAAGCTTGGAAAGAAGGTCTAAAGAATATTTCTGAGCTGGTGGACAAATGCCAATATATTTTTGAGAAGCAGCCAGTTTCCCTACCTAAGCTAAGCACTGACGAATTTAAAACACTATGCGCGAAATGCTTGGAAGGCTGGAAGAAACGCTTTTCTAAAGAGATTCTTGGATATAAGCCAACGAAAGCTGAATTAGATACAGTATATAAATCTCGCTTAGGCTATGAGCTTTCAATATTAAAAAAGATGGGCTTTGAGTCCTACTTCCTGCTCGTTGAAGACTTGGTGATGTGGTCTAAAAACAACGGCGTGATTGTAGGCCCTGGGCGAGGTTCTGTTGGAGGTTCATTAGTCGCTTATCTGCTTGGGATCACGGACGTTGATCCTATACGTTTTGGATTGATCTTCGAACGTTTCATCAATCCTGAACGTCTTGACTTGCCTGATGCCGATCTGGACTTCGCTTCAAGCGGTCGCTACAAGGTGATTGATTACCTTGTTGAAAAATATGGTGAAGATTATGTCGCTGGTATCTCGAACTATTCAACACTAGCTTCAGCCTCAGCCCTACGTGATACAGGTCGTATCAGCGGTTTGAACAACATGCAATTAAGTGCGACCAAGCTTGTGCTTAAAGAACATGGAACGTCACTTGACCTGAATACTTCTGCGGACGCTGTGCCTGAGCTAGACAAGTTCCGCAATGAACATCCTGTTATCTGGAAGCATGCAACTAAGCTTGCAGGCACAATGAAATCGTTTGGCCAACATGCGGCAGGTATTGTTGTTGCAGGCGAACCTATCGTTAATCGAGCCGTGCTCGAGACTAGAGGAAAGTCACCAGTCGTCAATTGGGACAAGCGTGTAGTTGAGGATTGGGGATTGATCAAGATGGACTTGCTCGGTCTTGCCACCTTAGATGTATTAAACATTGCTTGCGAATATATCAAGGACCGTCATGGCAAAGAGATTGATTTGCTGTCTATTCCCCTAGACGACCCAAAAACATTTGATGCATTTGCCAAGGGCGAAACGACAGGTGTTTTCCAGTTTGAAAGTAAGGGGATGAAAAACCTTTTAAGGGAAATCGCCAAAAGTGGTTCGATGACCTTTGAGGATATTTCCGCAGCAACCGCTCTTTATCGCCCTGGTCCGATGGATTCAGGACTGCTTGATGACTATGTGGCCGTTAGACAAGGATTGAAAAACGTTGAGTATGATCATCCAAACATGATCGATGCTTTGAAAGACACTTTAGGGGTCATTATCTATCAAGAACAGGTAATGAAAGTGTCGGTCGACTTTGCTGGCTTTACCAATGCAGAAGCAGACAGTTTGCGTAAAGCAATGGGTAAGAAAGACAAAGACAAAATGGCCGAAATGCGTCAAAAGTTCGTAGACGGCGCAGTAGCCAAATCAGGTGTAGAGCCAGATTTCGCAGGTGAAATCTTTGACAAGATCGAAGCGTTTGCCGGATATGGCTTTAACAAGTCTCACTCGGTCGAGTATTCAATCATTTCGGTTTGGTGCGCATATATTCGCGTTCATTACCCTGCTGAATACTTTGCCGCAAGTCTCAGCGTGGTTGATACAGAAGATAAGCTCACTGGACTTGTGAAAGATGCGCGTGAATGCGGCATTGAGATTCTTCCTCCTGATATTAATTATTCAGCCGATCGTTATAAGATTAAATCCAATACTGAAATCTTGGCGCCTTTCAATGCAGTTAAAGGTATTTCAGAAACGATTGCCAAAGCGATTGTGAAATTGAGAGAGAAGAATCGGGCTTGGAAAGTCGTTCGCTACAAGAAGTCGAGAAAGACAGGTGAAACCACACCGATCTATGGTCCTGATGGTTCAGTTCCACCAAAAAAACGTTTTGATAGCTTTGACGAGTTCGAGAAAGCAGCATCTCAACCAAACTCGAAAGTGAATAAAACAATCGTTGAAAATCTCAGAGCAATTGGGGCGTTTGCAAGCATTGAACCTAGTGAGCCTTCAGCGAAAGACCTCTCACGACGAAAGGATCAAATGAGGCTATTACCAGGATTAATTATTGATTCTGTAAAAGCAGATAGATACACAGATACCTCAGAGCCATTCCTGCGAGCTTCGTTGGTCGAGCATATGCGCGATTGCAAGCAATGTAACGGTTGCGACCTTGCTGGACAGGTTCATCCAGATATTCGTTTGGGTAAAAAGATGCGATTTATGGTCGTGGCTGACTGCCCAACTTGGGAAGAGGAAAAGAAAGGAAAACTTCTTGAAGGCGAGACGGCCCAATATGTGAAAGCTGCAATTAAAGATAATGAATTAGCAGTAGCGGACGGTTATTACACAACGCTCGTCAAAGCCAAAAAAGGGACTGTTCTAAATTTTGTGTAAGTACTTAATTTTCATTTATCCTTCAGAGGATAATTACAAAAGGTACTTCACATGGATGAAGCAACAATCAAAAGTATGGCTGCCGAATTGGCTAAAGGTCTAAAAACACCAGAAGACTTAAACCAAATGACAGCAGTCTTTAAAAAATTCATGATTGAAACTGCACTCAATACTGAACTTTCAGACCATCTCGGTTATGAAAAGCATCAGCCCAAGAAAGGCTCAAATAGCCGTAATGGGTTTAGTTCTAAAACCATTACAACTCAAGATGGACAACTGGCTTTAGATATTCCCCGTGATCGAGAAGGTTCATTTGAGCCACAAATTATCAAAAAGCACCAAACACGCATCACCAGTATGGATGACCAAATCCTCTCACTGTATGCAAAAGGAATGACTAATAGGGAAATTGTAGCCTTCTTCAAAGAAATGTACGATGCCGATGTGTCAGCATCTCTCATCAGCAAAGTTACCGATGCTGTGATTGAGCAAGTGACTGAGTGGCAAAATAGAGCCTTAGATAGCCTTTATCCTGTTGTCTATCTTGACTGTATTGTTGTCAAAGTCCGTCAGCACTCCAATGTGATTAACAAGTCCGTATACCTTGCTTTAGGCATCAATATGGATGGGCAAAAAGAATTACTGGGTATGTGGATTGCTCAGACAGAAGGTGCCAAATTCTGGCTGTCAGTCATGACAGAGCTAAAAAATCGAGGAGTACAGGACATTCTTGTTGCCTGTGTAGATGGATTAAAAGGCTTCCCTGACGCGATAGCCTCTGTTTACCCTCATACTGATATTCAACTGTGTATCGTGCATGTTGTACGCAATAGCCTGAGATTTGTAAGCTGGAAAGACTACAAAGCTGTTACGTCGGGTCTGAAAGCGATTTATCAGGCAAGTACAGAGGAAAATGCTTTAAAATCCCTAGACATCTTCTGTGATCAATGGAATCACCAGTATCCCAAAATTGGAGAATCCTGGCGGGCCAATTGGGAAAATATCCGAACGATCTTTAGCTATCCAGCCGAAATACGTCATGCAATTTATACAACAAATGCGATTGAGTCGTTGAATAGCGTAATACGCCATTCAACGAAGAAAAGGAAAATCTTTTCATCTGATGACTCAGTAAAGAAGGTCATTTACTTAGCAACATCAAATGCTGCGAAGAAATGGACGATGCCAATTCAAAATTGGCGTTTAGCAATGAATTGGTTTACGATTCAGTTCGATGATCGATTAAAAGATCATTTATAAAAAATGGAACTTACACAAAATAATTTACAGGCTC
>NZ_JAKTIM010000048.1:0-5394 GCF_027855455.1 Acinetobacter sp. AOR01_HL
CTGAATATCGTCGCCAATGGCGTAAATTACATATGGGTATAGATGCTAAAACCTTACAAATACGCGCTGTTCAGCTCACAACCAACAATGTGAGTGATTCACAGGTACTTGGTGATTTACTCGATCAGATTCCACAAGATGAGAGAGTTGACTCCGTCTATACCGATGGAGCTTATGATACCAAACAGTGCCGACAGGTCATTGCGGATCGGCAAGCACATGCAGTGATTCCACCAAGAAAAAATGCGAAGCCATGGAAAGATAAAAAGATGAGCTCGCTAGAACGCAATGAGTTGCTTCGAACAGTTAAACGTTTAGGAAGAACTATTTGGAAGAAATGGTCAGGCTATCATCGGCGAAGTTTGGTTGAAACCAAGATGCATTGCATCAAATTATTGGGGGATAAACTCAGTGCGAGAAATTTTCAAAGCCAAGTCAATGAGATTCATGCACGTATGGCAGTATTAAATAAATTTACGGACTTAGGCAGACCACATACCCGAGTTGTCACTTAAATTTGAGTAGATATGAGAAGTCTTAACTTTTAAATCTTTGTGCAACAAAGCCTATCAGAGATATTAACCTTTGATAGTTTTAATGATTTTGTGATTCACTGTATTGATCAGCACATAATCATTATTTACTTTCACCCATTGCTGGTTCTTAGCTGGTTTAGTCAGGTTGCTATACTTTTTATGGTCTACTGAGTGACCTTTGCGGTATTGAGAAGGAATAACTTGTCCAGCCTTCCAATCACGTGAAGGTTTTACAGTATGCTTCTGAGTTTGAGCTTTTTGAACTAAAGGCTGTTTCTTATGTTGGTCAACTTGTTTTTTATGCTGATTAACGTGTTTAGGCTGATTATGATTTTCTTGTGGAGCAGCAAAAGCAGAAGCTCCCATAACAGAAGCTGATACTGATAAAACAATTGCTTTAATTAATGTATTCATACCACACCTAATCATTTTGTCTTTTAATTGATAATTTCATTAAACATGAGAAACCAAGTTTAAATAATTATTTAATGTAATTCTTTTGTTAAAATTAAGAAGGAAATAAGGATTAATTTAGAATATAAAACAAACACTTAGAATGCAAAATAACCATTTATTTGGTCTTTAAATAGGCTGTGATTTCACTCAAATATAATAAAAACATATAGTTGAATCATCATGTTTTAATGAGGAAAATAATTTACTTAAATCTCACATTATTATCCATCTAATCTCCATAAAGCAGTCCTAATATCCTCTTATCAAATAAGTTCTCAGGTTTAGAGTTTAGAAATGAAAAAGATTATCTCTGGTTTACTCGTTGGTTTAATGGCAACCTCATTCACAATGACTACGATGGCTGCTCCAGTACAGGATCATAAACAGCCACCAGCTCAGCACCATATTGATAAAAAACCACAGCCACCAAAACATGATATGAAAAGAGATCCCGATCATAAAGCCCCTTCAAAACATGACATGAAGAAGCATCATCCAGAGCATAAATTGCCACCTAAACACTAATTACGAATAAAGGAAAAGGCCAATAAGTGTAAAAACTTATTGGTCTTTTTTTATGCCTTCCTACTGATAAGACAGAATAAATTCACTACTTCTTTCATTTAACATAATGGCTGTTGTACAAATTTCCAAAAAAAGCGAGGATTTTCTCCTCGCTCTTTTACTCAACAAATTAGAAGTTATATTTTAATTGAGCATTTACACCATTAAAGCCATCAAACGCATTAACGTGTGTGTAAGCTACTTCTGCAGCCAAGTTTGGAGTGAAGTTATAGCCAGCCCCAGCCTGAATGATTAAACCGGAATCATCTTCGCTAGCTGAAACTGTATAACCTTGATAAGTAGCATCTACATCGAGGTCAACACGTGCATAACCTGCCATACCTTTAGCATAGAAGTTATTTGCTAAAGGATATTTAGCTGTTAAGCCAATACCATAGTATTGAACATCGGCATCAGTTCTTACACCAAGTTCTTCTAAATCGCCATCGAACTCGATGTCATTCACAGATTTATTCCAGAATACTTCAGCACCAACATATTCATTAAATTGCAAACCACCATTCAGACCTAGAAAATGTACATCAACATTATCGTTATTTAAAAATGTATAGCCAGCGCCTACATATGGCTGAATTGTTGTACTACCAGCATTTGCTGTAGTTGCTGCAACAGTCCCAAGAAGTGATACCAAAAGCAGTTTTTTCATTGTATATCTCATGAATAAATATTGAAATTATATAAAAACCCATAAATCATTGATTTAAAGGATTTGCATATATTGGAAATATAAATAAAGTTTTGCAATAAAGTTATACTAATTAGTGAGATAGTTTTTGATTTATTGGTTAATAAATAATCTTTTTTTATTTCTTCTAGAAATTTTCTATTTAACATAGTGGGCGTTATACGAAATGAACAAATTGAAACATATAAAAATCAAAAACTTATGCTATAAATAATTTGCTCGACGATGTCGAAAAGCCGACTTGGGAACAAGTCGGCTTTTTTATGAGCAGTTTTTATATATTTTGCCAATAAAATTGGTTAAAAACGATCAAATCGTAATTTCCTTCCGATTCCTTAAGGCTTCCATTTCTGAATTTATCCCCATTTCTTGCGGATAAGCTTTGGGATAATTTTGATGATTTTTTGTACGCTTTGGCTTACAGCATTTTACGAAATTGTTTGTATCCAAGCACCAGTGAAGTCCCTATGATCGATCTATATGAACAGGATGTTCAATGACTTAAAACAAGAATAATCAGTCAGACACCATGACCATTAGGTAGTCAGCCCTACCTATGCGCTCCACACCGAAAAATCCCGACATGACGTCGGGATTTTTTATTGTCATTTGAATAATAATTCAATTAAGCATAAAATATAGATTGTAATCTATATTATTGTTGTAATATGTGGACAGTCATTACAACGGATCTGTTTAACGAATGGCTTGCACAGCAAGATCAATCTACACAAGAGAAAGTACTCGCAGCGTTGGTCGTTCTACAGCAACAGGGACCAAGTTTAGGTCGTCCTTTAGTAGATACCGTCTATGACTCCAAATTTACCAATATGAAAGAGCTACGTGTTCAGCATCGAGGTAAACCACTGAGAGCCTTTTTCGCGTTTGATCCTTTACGACAAGCTATTGTGCTGTGTATCGGTGATAAAGGCGGTAAAAAGCGTTTTTATAAAGAGATGTTAGATATTGCCGATCAGCAATACGAAATTCATCTTTCAACTTTAGGAGATCAATCTAATGGCTAAGACCCTACAAGAATTATTGGCTAATCGCTCTCCAGAGAGTCAAGCTCGTATTCAACAAATGGCGGATGAATTATTGTTGGAAACTCAGCTTCACCTTATTCGTGAAGAGTTAGAGATTTCTCAAAAAGAACTGGCTGCAACCCTTGGAATCAAACAGCCTTCATTGTCAGCAATCGAAAATCGTGGTCATGATCTTAAAATTTCAACGATGAAAAAGTATGTCGAAGCAATGGGCGGAAAACTTCGTATTGATGTAGAGCTTCCAACAGGAAAACACATAGGATTCAATGTCTAATAATAAACCTTTGAAAAATAGTAGTAAATTACTTGTTAACTTGGACAAGTGTATATTTTTAGTCAATGCTGCTGATAGCCTAGAGGAAATTGAAATTATTAGAGATTTATGCTGTGACTATTTTTCACATTGTAAGAAGTCAAGCTATTACACTGATATTTTCGACAATGCTTATTGGATAAAATATTACGAAATAACTTAATCTTTCCAGATTCGCATAAGAGATTTTATGCTAAATAGATATGAGAAAGGCCATAAATTGTGACTTTCTCATATACGAAGAGAGAGCTGAGAACTTTCGTTTTATTGATTTATTCCAAATGAAGCTAATATTGATGTGTGGTGATTTTAATTTTTAGTTGCTTATATTTTCTTTTCGTAGCGCTCAGAGCTGAATTAGACACTTCTGTATAAAATATAGGATCATTCATCAAATCAGAAAATAATTTATATCCAATCAATAATTTACTGTATTTATTCCCATCTTTGAGATTCGTTTCAATTAATTGATCTAAATCTTTTACAGAAAAACTATACATATTAGCCTCGATAGAGTGTTTCTGAACGGGCACCATACAGGGTTGGCGATAGGAACTAAAGTTAAATTAGGTATTGATATATGGAATATTATTGTAAAAATAATAGATTAAACTTATATCGAGGCTAAACTTTACTCCTTTAATAGTAAAAATCTTATTCAGGATCCAAGATATATCCTTCTAAAAGACTTTAGTCCTTCTCTTTTTCAAGTCAAATTTACCCGTAATTCTGGCTAGAATACTCTCTCAAAATTGCATATACCCTATATTTATCTTGATATAAGGTCTTTTCTATAATTTTTTGGATATCTTCACTAGTCCATTTTTGCTGCTTAGCTTTAAAAATGAACTGTGATTGCAGAACAAATGAGTGTTCACCTTTTCTTAAATAAAGATTCTTGACTTTTTTTTGCATAAGAAACAATTCAATAACCTATACTCTTAAACTTTATACTAGTTGAGAAAAATTTACTTTTAATTATAACTTAATAAAACACTTAACTTGTAAAGAAAACTAAATTTCAGTTACTTAATAGACAAAAAAATATTATTATTTTTGTATCAGTAATGTTTAATATTCTTTGGATTGTATGTTGTGGGTTCTTATAGTATTTCTAGGTTTAATCAGTACACTATTAATTATTTCCATATTAAAAGAGTATTTTAAGAATCCTTTCAAATAGAAGAATAAATTCTAGTTTGTTAAGGCTTTGTTGCACAAAGATTTAAAAGTTAAGACTTCTCATATCTACTCAAATTTAAGTGACAACTCGGGTATGTGGTCTGCCTAAGTCCGTAAATTTATTTAATACTGCCATACGTGCATGAATCTCATTGACTTGGCTTTGAAAATTTCTCGCACTGAGTTTATCCCCCAATAATTTGATGCAATGCATCTTGGTTTCAACCAAACTTCGCCGATGATAGCCTGACCATTTCTTCCAAATAGTTCTTCCTAAACGTTTAACTGTTCGAAGCAACTCATTGCGTTCTAGCGAGCTCATCTTTTTATCTTTCCATGGCTTCGCATTTTTTCTTGGTGGAATCACTGCATGTGCTTGCCGATCCGCAATGACCTGTCGGCACTGTTTGGTATCATAAGCTCCATCGGTATAGACGGAGTCAACTCTCTCATCTTGTGGAATCTGATCGAGTAAATCACCAAGTACCTGTGAATCACTCACATTGTTGGTTGTGAGCTGAACAGCGCGTATTTGTAAGGTTTTAGCATCTATACCCATATGTAATTTACGCCATTGGCGACGATATTCAG
>NZ_JAKTIM010000049.1:0-6366 GCF_027855455.1 Acinetobacter sp. AOR01_HL
CAAATTTAAGTGACAACTCGGGTATGTGGTCTGCCTAAGTCCGTAAATTTATTTAATACTGCCATACGTGCATGAATCTCATTGACTTGGCTTTGAAAATTTCTCGCACTGAGTTTATCCCCCAATAATTTGATGCAATGCATCTTGGTTTCAACCAAACTTCGCCGATGATAGCCTGACCATTTCTTCCAAATAGTTCTTCCTAAACGTTTAACTGTTCGAAGCAACTCATTGCGTTCTAGCGAGCTCATCTTTTTATCTTTCCATGGCTTCGCATTTTTTCTTGGTGGAATCACTGCATGTGCTTGCCGATCCGCAATGACCTGTCGGCACTGTTTGGTATCATAAGCTCCATCGGTATAGACGGAGTCAACTCTCTCATCTTGTGGAATCTGATCGAGTAAATCACCAAGTACCTGTGAATCACTCACATTGTTGGTTGTGAGCTGAACAGCGCGTATTTGTAAGGTTTTAGCATCTATACCCATATGTAATTTACGCCATTGGCGACGATATTCAGGCTGATGTTTTTTACGCTTCCATTCACCCTCATTTGTGGACGCAATAAAGCAATTTGACCTTCTGCCTCAACTTGATCGTCACCTAGAGTAAAAACTCCTTTAACGGTATTTTCTTGATTGAAATTACGATCAATAAAATCTTTATTATAGACTAGAGTTTTTATTGGTTCTTCACCAAGCCATTGAAGTAAACAATGTGTGTAGCCTAATGGTTGATCTATAATTCTACAATTGTAGTTTTTCCAGACCCATTTGCCCCAAATATAAAATTTATCTGCTTTAAACCATCTAATTGTGTTGGTACACTATAAGTAGCAACATTATTTATATAGACTCCAGTAAGCATAGCTTTCCCTATTTTTAATTTGCACGATTTAAAATTTATTTTTTTAGATTATATAGTTACATACAAATATCATCTACTAATTTTAGAAATATATAATAGCCCCATAATAAATAACGGTCGTTTTCTTACATTCGGAACAATATTCTAAAGTGATTTAATTTTTGCCATCCAGTATAAGGTCTTAGATATGAGTCGATTAACTTTTATAAACGGTGCGATTGTTTCTGCGTCTGATGTTCGCAAATCTTGGAGCAAAATTGTTCAATGTGTCAAAGAAAGTCATAAACCTGTTTTTGTTTATACGAAGAATACGCCCGAAGCTGTTGTTCTGAGTTTTGAAGAATTTCAAAACATGCAGGAAATTGTTGAAGCCGTCCGGCGTGAACAGCTAGGACAACAAATGGTTTATGATCTTTTGGATATTAATCAGCTCACTGGTCAACCGATCAAACACATGCTTTTGAACCACAAAGGTGTATTTGAAGAAGTAAATGGACAAGAAAAATAGCTTTTGAGGATATTAGCGGATTCGAGATTAGAGACAAGCTGATTTAAAAGTCATCTTATATTTATATTCGTTGCACAATGAGCTTTGATTTTCGTGAAATAATAGGAAGTGAAAACATTTTCGTAAGTTAACTAGCCCTGATGACATAGAGTTGACTAAGTTTATTGAAAATTACAAAGAACGCTTGGATGTCTATAGAACTATATTAAATAATGCACTGGGTAAAGTAATAGACTCACCCCCGGCGCAAACTTAGGAGAATCTCACACATTACCAATGAGTAAAGGACTATTTGAGTTGCGCTTAAAATCTCAAGAAGGTATTGCTCGTGTTATGTATTGCACACTAGTCGGTAAACGCATTGTAATGCTCCATAGTTTTGTTAAGAAAACCCAAAAAACACCTAAGCAAGATCTAAACCTAGCACTTGACCGCATGAAAGAGGTGAAAAATGCGAATACATGAAGAAATGAAAGCACTTGCATTATCTCGTTCAGCAGTGCGTACCGAATACGAACGAATTGAACGTGAAGAAATGCCCTTGCTCGATATGGTACTTACTGCACTTCGAGAGGCAGGTCTATCCCAAGCGCAAATCGCGGAACGCATGGGAACAAATGTACCTGCCGTTTCACGGCTAGAAAAAGCATTGATCACAGGCAAACCATCACCATCTATTGCCACATTGCAAAAATATGCTGCGGCAATTGGTAAACATGTTGAAGTGCGTTTTGTCTAAATAAAAAAGCACCCTAGGGTGCTTTTTACCAATTCACTAATCAATCAACTTTACACATTTAGCAACAACATCCTGTGCCTATAGACCCTTATCTTTGAAATTACTGTTATACGCACGATCAATATCTCTTAAGCCTTCTTGAATTTCTGCCTTTGATGCATTTTTGTCTGTTAGTATTTCATTCCTTAAGCTTTCCTTGGAAACCCCTTTAAGCCTTGCATCCATTATAAGAGACTGATTATATGCATCCTTTACACACTCATTGCGCTATTTTAAAGATAATTTATTTGGAGTGCAGTGTGCTTCCCAAATTATTGCAAATTGAATAACCACCGTAGCTATTCTTAGAATTTACCTCTCCGCAATATCCTTTTATATTTTGGAATTGGGCTGAATCAGAATCTTTTAAGGTGCTTAAGATAGCTTCTTTTGACTCTTTTTCCACCTTTGAGCAACCATTAATCCCTACCAAACCAAGAACTAAGCTTAAAAAAATAATCTTTTTCATATAATATCAACACCTTAAAATTAGCTAATAATCCTGTTATGGCCAAATTCATCTTCACTATTATCAAATTGCTCCACGAGCACCAAAAGCTTTAAATCTTTTCGCCCACCAATGCTGTTTTCCTTCCAGTTAATGATTGAAAGCGCCTCATAAAGCGCAAAGTAAGGAACCCCATTGGAATCAACATCCACTAGCAAACCACAACGACCAAATACTAGAAGTTCAAGACAAATTCTAATGAAGAGCTGTTTAAGGCCAAATCCATCATTGGTTGCATTCTCTATTAAACCCTTTAACAGAGAACTCTCAATTACGATGTTAGGTTCCAGCTTTGAAAATAAACCAATCATCGTGCGTAATGAATCCTGAACCCATAATGGATACTGAGCGCGACTTAGATAGGCTTTATAAATCTCTCCAGTCGTATCTCCTTGCTTTTCAGCCTCAATCATTCCGGCCGATTTAGCTAGGTATTTAGTTTGTGCATGTTTAATTTGCTCTTCACCTGCTACGGCGTCACGCATAACCAACCAGCTTTTTTGTGCAGCAATATACTGCGGATGTTTATCAGTAACTGCCATAAAAACACCAATAAAAAATCACCTGTAAAGGTGCATTGTTTAAGACATCCCGCGAATTCTTCGAACTCCAACAGATTTCTTGTCGATCGGGAATAAATAAGCGATTGGATATGTACCTGCATCATTCATATGGTCAAAACCGGCACTCTTATCCGGCTGTCCATAATCATCATAGATTCGTCGCTCTAGGCATTTAGCAAAGTGAGGACATTTATCTACATTTACGAATAATCTGCGCTCAGATAATGTATTGCAGAGCATACCGTTCATTGAGTTAATACGATCTTTTACTGCTGGATTTCGACTATTCACATGAACTTTAAAACCTGCCTTTCTTAATAAAGCCAGATCTGTCTCACTAGCATTACTCGACTTTCGATTCTCACCTGAAGCATCGGGATAAACTGCAACCTCGTGATTAGGATATCGCTCTTGGATAGCCTCAATCATTGCTGGAGTATCGAATAGATTAAAGAACTCATCTACCGCATGCATATGCTCACCACGGCGAACATATACCACAGCAGCCATTTTAGTTACGTTGAAGTCCATTCCCACATGAAGAACATCATTAACCTTAACTGTTTCACTTGATGCACTTAGCAACCGGTTAAAACAATAGTAGATGACACCTTGATAGCTCTCAAAGCTTGCTTCATGTTCCTGACTAAATGTCTTAGGATCCATTTTGCGTTTAGCAACAATGATTTCAAACTCAGGAATATTTCCACCTTGTAATGAAGTGTAAGAAAAGCTTTTACAGTCTGGTTCATGCCCTGGCTGACCATCCATGAATGTGTCATAACAATGGTTAAAGCCTTTAGGCATACCAATTCTTAAAACATGGCCACCAACTCGCTGTTCGCCGTTCACCATATACTTACAGGTAGAAAGCATCGGGCGAAGCACTTCTTCCCATGCAGCCCATTTACAGTCGGCCCATTCATCAATAATTAAGAAAAATAAACCAGATCCACGAAGGTCATCATAGTTATCTAGACCAACGACACGGATAATATGGCCACTTCTTAAAGTAATTGAACATTCAGTTTCATTAGGCTTACCAGCTCGCCAAGATGCTGGAATAGCTTGTTTTAGTCGCTTCCAGAAAACCCGTTTTGCTTGCTTAAAGGTAGGCGCTGCATACCAGATTTCATCCTCTACCGAAACATTCCATTTAGCCGCTAGTCTTGCGGCTCTTCGCATTTCCGCTTTGGCCAAGAATGTTTTACCGAAACGTCGGCCACAAACAGCATCACGTAATCGGGCTTCTTTTTGCCAGCCCCACAAATAAATATTGGCTTGCTTAGGCGTTAATTGAACTGAACCTTCTGGAGGATTAAAGCATTGGCTCATTTGGTATCTCCTCATCAGGATTCAGCACAAGCTTGTAATCCTCTTCAGGTGGATTTACCTCACGTTGTAACTTCAGAAGTTCAAGTTTTTTAATCTCAAGTTCTACTTCAGCTTTAGTTTGGTTCGCTTCAGAATTACCACCTTTATTATTTTGTTCCCCCTTCTTCTCATAAAACCCTTTCATGATCTTTTGTATTTGGTCCACGATCTTAATTGTCATGGTCACATTGTTTTTTTAGTCCAAAGCAAATCACTTAAAATCTTCAACTGAACAATGTCATTTGCTCCACTGATTTTATTTAGTGGCTGACTCAAATACTCTTCCCGTGTATTTTCGAAAATTTCTTTGAGTTCCTTACTTAAATCTCTCCCAGCAAACTTTGTAGGGTTATATGACTCTACCTGCTGTCTCGAAACATCAATGTCAAATTCCTCCTTGACGAGACTTACTGTTTCTTGAGGGGTGTTAAACACAGCAAGCGATTGTACAATAAAGAGTTTCTGCTTTTTGTTTAATGTCGCCATTTCTCTCTATCCGTCAAGGTACGTCAAGGAAACATGGCAAAAAAAATGAGCCAAAAGGCTCAGGTAATTACACAGTTTCCACAGCATTTAGAAATATCTAAATCAGAAACAAACGGCGGGTTTTTAGCGACTTCAACAAGCCGCTTAACACTGTCATTAGCTCCCCAGCGCTTAACAACACCGATGAACTCTTCCACATCGTGGCCAGCTAAATAGTGCTTTGGTAAGCCAGTATGATCGCTGTAAATAATCTCACCGTCCGAATCTCGCTCTACACCAATGTGATAGAGCTCATGTTCAAACAAAGCACAAAACTCGTTATCGTTTGCCTTTTCACAAAAGCTTGCATCGATAGTGATTAAGTAAATTGGAACAAAACCGAACCAATCACGCATTTGCTGCTCTTGACGGGCTTTCTTCCAGCCGCCTTGTTGAAACATAACCTTTTCACATTGGCCGAGCACCATGCGCTTAGTTCTCGTATAAGCAGTAGAAGCCCATGCAGAAGCCAAAAACCCCTCATTGTCATGAAGCATCTCAGCGATATGGTCATGATCTGGATTATGTAAAGGTCCACCAAGTGTAAGAAAATTAGCAACTACCCAATTTTTTAAATCAGACGCAGGTACTATGCGAATCGCTTCCTCTTCATCTGCTTGGTCAATAAAATCAGTTGGAGGAAATGGTGTGATCTGATCCATTAAATATTTGCCTCTTTAAATTTTTTAGCCATTCACTAGCGTATTCAGTCCGTAACTGCAAAGGTCCAGACTCATCAATGCAGCATCTTGAAGCTGTCTCTATGCGAACTACGGTGTAGCCCATCTCTTCAGCCACATCGTAACGATCAAGACTACAAGCTTTATTTTTAAGTTTGCCCTTTCGTCCACCTGACCAGGGACCGCCAGCAATTTCAACTAAAATACGATGTTCAATTAAATGAAAATCAAAACGCCAATGCTTTGTTGATTTAAACTGGAATTTCTTTTCGTATTTAATTTCCAGATTGTCTAAAGCTTCAGTAAATTCTTCCTCTGCCTCTAAGTACTTTTGAGTAGCTTTAGGTAGCGGTCTGGATTTAGGCTTGGTTTTAGGTTCTTTTTTCCGAGTAAGCCAAAAGTATTCTGTAGAATCCATTATTCTCACCCATAAAAAAACCGCCCTAAGGCGGTGGCTAAACTCACAGGCAATATAGTATTACTTCTTAAAAGTTGCCTTATAAAGCTTTGAATTAAAGTAATCCGTAATTTCTTTACCTTCGGTTTGAATTTTTTCCTCATTT
>NZ_JAKTIM010000050.1:0-107380 GCF_027855455.1 Acinetobacter sp. AOR01_HL
ATCATTAAGAGAATTGAAGAACAACTTGTGTGGATTTTTACTGATTGATTAATCGAAATAATTTTCATTGATTGATTGGTTTAAATTACTCGAAGTTTATTTGAGCGAAATTTAAGTCAGTAATTGATGAGCCAGAATTGGTACCTTGTCTATAAATAAGGTGCAAAATGATTTTAACTGAAGAGTTTGATCATGGCTCAGATTGAACGCTGGCGGCAGGCTTAACACATGCAAGTCGAGCGGGGGAAGGTAGCTTGCTACTGGACCTAGCGGCGGACGGGTGAGTAATGCTTAGGAATCTGCCTATTAGTGGGGGACAACATCTCGAAAGGGATGCTAATACCGCATACGTCCTACGGGAGAAAGCAGGGGATCTTCGGACCTTGCGCTAATAGATGAGCCTAAGTCGGATTAGCTAGTTGGTGGGGTAAAGGCCTACCAAGGCGACGATCTGTAGCGGGTCTGAGAGGATGATCCGCCACACTGGGACTGAGACACGGCCCAGACTCCTACGGGAGGCAGCAGTGGGGAATATTGGACAATGGGGGGAACCCTGATCCAGCCATGCCGCGTGTGTGAAGAAGGCCTTATGGTTGTAAAGCACTTTAAGCGAGGAGGAGGCTACTTTAGTTAATACCTAGAGATAGTGGACGTTACTCGCAGAATAAGCACCGGCTAACTCTGTGCCAGCAGCCGCGGTAATACAGAGGGTGCGAGCGTTAATCGGATTTACTGGGCGTAAAGCGTGCGTAGGCGGCTTATTAAGTCGGATGTGAAATCCCCGAGCTTAACTTGGGAATTGCATTCGATACTGGTGAGCTAGAGTATGGGAGAGGATGGTAGAATTCCAGGTGTAGCGGTGAAATGCGTAGAGATCTGGAGGAATACCGATGGCGAAGGCAGCCATCTGGCCTAATACTGACGCTGAGGTACGAAAGCATGGGGAGCAAACAGGATTAGATACCCTGGTAGTCCATGCCGTAAACGATGTCTACTAGCCGTTGGGGCCTTTGAGGCTTTAGTGGCGCAGCTAACGCGATAAGTAGACCGCCTGGGGAGTACGGTCGCAAGACTAAAACTCAAATGAATTGACGGGGGCCCGCACAAGCGGTGGAGCATGTGGTTTAATTCGATGCAACGCGAAGAACCTTACCTGGCCTTGACATACTAGAAACTTTCCAGAGATGGATTGGTGCCTTCGGGAATCTAGATACAGGTGCTGCATGGCTGTCGTCAGCTCGTGTCGTGAGATGTTGGGTTAAGTCCCGCAACGAGCGCAACCCTTTTCCTTACTTGCCAGCATTTCGGATGGGAACTTTAAGGATACTGCCAGTGACAAACTGGAGGAAGGCGGGGACGACGTCAAGTCATCATGGCCCTTACGGCCAGGGCTACACACGTGCTACAATGGTCGGTACAAAGGGTTGCTACACAGCGATGTGATGCTAATCTCAAAAAGCCGATCGTAGTCCGGATTGGAGTCTGCAACTCGACTCCATGAAGTCGGAATCGCTAGTAATCGCGGATCAGAATGCCGCGGTGAATACGTTCCCGGGCCTTGTACACACCGCCCGTCACACCATGGGAGTTTGTTGCACCAGAAGTAGCTAGCCTAACTGCAAAGAGGGCGGTTACCACGGTGTGGCCGATGACTGGGGTGAAGTCGTAACAAGGTAGCCGTAGGGGAACCTGCGGCTGGATCACCTCCTTAACGAAAGATTGACGATTGGTAAGAATCCACAACAAGTTGTTCTTCATAGATGTATCTGAGGGTCTGTAGCTCAGTTGGTTAGAGCACACGCTTGATAAGCGTGGGGTCACAAGTTCAAGTCTTGTCAGACCCACCATGACTTTGACTGGTTGAAGTTATAGATAAAAGATACATGATTGATGATGTAAGCTGGGGACTTAGCTTAGTTGGTAGAGCGCCTGCTTTGCACGCAGGAGGTCAGGAGTTCGACTCTCCTAGTCTCCACCAGAACTTAAGATAAGTTCGGATTACAGAAATTAGTAAATAAAGATTGAGATCTTGGTTTATTAACTTCTGTGATTTCATTATCACGGTAATTAGTGTGATCTGACGAAGACACATTAACTCATTAACAGATTGGCAAAATTGAGTCTGAAATAAATTGTTCACTCAAGAGTTTAGGTTAAGCGATTAATCTAGATGAATTGAGAACTAGCAAATTAACTGAATCAAGCGTTTTGGTATGTGAATTTAGATTGAAGCTGTACGGTGCTTAAGTGCACAGTGCTCTAAACTGAAATGTTGAAGTTACTAACTTGTAGGTAACATCGACTGTTTGGGGTTGTATAGTCAAGTAATTAAGTGCATGTGGTGGATGCCTTGGCAGTCAGAGGCGATGAAAGACGTGATAGCCTGCGAAAAGCTCCGGGGAGGCGGCAAATATCCTTTGATCCGGAGATGTCTGAATGGGGGAACCCACCTACTTTAAGGTAGGTATTGCAACATGAATACATAGTGTTGCAAGGCGAACGAGGGGAAGTGAAACATCTCAGTACCCTTAGGAAAAGAAATCAATTGAGATTCCCTCAGTAGCGGCGAGCGAACGGGGATCAGCCCATTAAGTTATGTGTGTTTTAGTGGAACGCTCTGGGAAGTGCGAACGTAGAGGGTGATATTCCCGTACACGAAAGGGCACACATAATGATGACGAGTAGGGCGAGGCACGTGAAACCTTGTCTGAATATGGGGGGACCATCCTCCAAGGCTAAATACTCCTGACTGACCGATAGTGAACCAGTACCGTGAGGGAAAGGCGAAAAGAACCCCTGTGAGGGGAGTGAAATAGATCCTGAAACCGCATGCATACAAGCAGTGGGAGCACCTTCGTGGTGTGACTGCGTACCTTTTGTATAATGGGTCAGCGACTTATATTCAGTAGCGAGGTTAACCGTATAGGGGAGCCGTAGAGAAATCGAGTCTTAATAGGGCGTTTAGTTGCTGGGTATAGACCCGAAACCAGGCGATCTATCCATGAGCAGGTTGAAGGTTGGGTAACACTAACTGGAGGACCGAACCCACTGTCGTTGAAAAGCCAGGGGATGACTTGTGGATAGGGGTGAAAGGCTAATCAAGCCTGGTGATAGCTGGTTCTCCCCGAAAGCTATTTAGGTAGCGCCTCGGACGAATACCATAGGGGGTAGAGCACTGTTTCGGCTAGGGGGTCATCCCGACTTACCAAACCGATGCAAACTCCGAATACCTATGAGTACTATCCGGGAGACAGACTGCGGGTGCTAACGTCCGTAGTCAAGAGGAAAACAATCCAGACCGCCAGCTAAGGCCCCAAAATCATAGTTAAGTGGGAAACGATGTGGGAAGGCATAGACAGCTAGGAGGTTGGCTTAGAAGCAGCCACCCTTTAAAGAAAGCGTAATAGCTCACTAGTCGAGTCGGCCTGCGCGGAAGATGTAACGGGGCTAAAACTATGTGCCGAAGCTGCGGATGTATACTTTGTATACGTGGTAGGGGAGCGTTCTGTAAGCCGATGAAGGTGTGTTGAGAAGCATGCTGGAGGTATCAGAAGTGCGAATGCTGACGTGAGTAACGACAAAACGGGTGAAAAACCCGTTCGCCGAAAGACCAAGGGTTCCAGTCCAACGTTAATCGGGGCTGGGTGAGTCGACCCCTAAGGCGAGGCCGAAAGGCGTAGTCGATGGGAAAATGGTTAATATTCCATTACTTCTGTGTAATGCGATGAGAGGACGGAGAAGGCTAAATCAGCCTGGCGTTGGTTGTCCAGGTGAAAGGATGTAGGCATGTATCTTAGGCAAATCCGGGGTACTCTATGCTGAGATCTGATAGCAAGCTGTACTTGTACAGCGAAGTGGTTGATGCCATGCTTCCAGGAAAAGTCTCTAAGCTTCAGTTACACAGGAATCGTACCCGAAACCGACACAGGTGGTCAGGTCGAGTAGACCAAGGCGCTTGAGAGAACTCTGCTGAAGGAACTAGGCAAAATGGTACCGTAACTTCGGGAGAAGGTACGCTGTTGTTGGTGATGGAACTCGCTTCCTGAGCTGACGACAGCCGCAGAAACCAGGCCGCTGCAACTGTTTATTAAAAACATAGCACTCTGCAAACACGAAAGTGGACGTATAGGGTGTGATGCCTGCCCGGTGCTGGAAGGTTAATTGATGGGGTTAGCGTAAGCGAAGCTCTTGATCGAAGCCCCAGTAAACGGCGGCCGTAACTATAACGGTCCTAAGGTAGCGAAATTCCTTGTCGGGTAAGTTCCGACCTGCACGAATGGCATAATGATGGCGGCGCTGTCTCCAGCAGAGGCTCAGTGAAATCGAAATCGCTGTGAAGATGCAGTGTACCCGCGGCTAGACGGAAAGACCCCGTGAACCTTTACTGCAGCTTGACACTGAACTTTGACCTTACTTGTGTAGGATAGGTGGGAGGCTTTGAAGCTGGAACGCTAGTTCCAGTGGAGCCGTCCTTGAAATACCACCCTGGTAATGTTGAGGTTCTAACTCTGTCCCGTGATCCGGGACGAGGACCGTGTCTGGTGGGTAGTTTGACTGGGGCGGTCTCCTCCTAAAGAGTAACGGAGGAGTACGAAGGTGCGCTCAGCGTGGTCGGAAATCACGCGTAGAGTATAAAGGCAAAAGCGCGCTTAACTGCGAGACCCACAAGTCGAGCAGGTACGAAAGTAGGTCTTAGTGATCCGGTGGTTCTGTATGGAAGGGCCATCGCTCAACGGATAAAAGGTACTCTGGGGATAACAGGCTGATACCGCCCAAGAGTTCATATCGACGGCGGTGTTTGGCACCTCGATGTCGGCTCATCTCATCCTGGGGCTGAAGCAGGTCCCAAGGGTATGGCTGTTCGCCATTTAAAGAGGTACGCGAGCTGGGTTTAGAACGTCGTGAGACAGTTCGGTCCCTATCTACCGTGGGCGCTGGAAATTTGAGAGGATCTGCTCCTAGTACGAGAGGACCAGAGTGGACGAACCTCTGGTGTACCGGTTGTGACGCCAGTCGCATCGCCGGGTAGCTATGTTCGGAAGGGATAACCGCTGAAAGCATCTAAGCGGGAAGCCTACCTCAAGATAAGATTTCCCTAGGACTTTATGTCCTCTAAAGAGCCGTTCGAGACTAGGACGTTGATAGGTTGGATGTGGAAGCATAGTGATATGTGAAGCTGACCAATACTAATTGCTCGTGAGGCTTGACTATACAACACCCAAGCAGTTGTATATGAAGCATCAATCGATTCTTAAATATGCAAGACAACTTGATTTAGTTATACCTCTAGCTAAAATGAACAGATAAAGTAAGATTCAATTCAGCCCAGTCTGTTACAGATTTGGAAAACGCTTCGGCATCAAGTAAGACCTAAGCAAGTATCCATAAACAGTTGTGCTGGCGACCATAGCAAGAGTGAACCACCTGATCCCTTCCCGAACTCAGAAGTGAAACCTCTTAGCGCTGATGGTAGTGTGGGATTACCCATGTGAGAGTAAGTCATCGCCAGCTCATTATTCTAAACACCCCAATCTCAAAAGAGGTTGGGGTGTTTTTTTATATTAAGAAATCAATTAATAAAGAATTATTAAAACTAAAATAATGGAATAAAGAATAATTTCATAATATTCCAATATTTGCTTAATCTATAAATAGTTCAAATTGAGTTTTCATCTATGCAGTTCAAAATTATCGCAGCCCAAGATCTAGATAGAAATCAACGTCATCAGATTGCTGAGTTATGTTTTTCTGCTTTTGATGAAGATCCTTGGAGTCAATATGCTTTTATGCAAAAAGCTATTCATGTCGTTGGTATATTAAACAATCAAATTGTCTCGCATGCCTTATGGACGGATAGAGTTTTTACCATAAATGGTAGTTCCGATGTGAAAACTGCTTATGTAGAGTATGTGACCACTGGTTACACGATGAGAGGTAAGGGGATTGCATCACAATTATTAAAATATTTAGTAGAGACATTAACTCATCTGGAATATGGGCTTGCCGCATTACAACCAGAAGATGAAGCATTTTATGAAAAATTAGGATGGACTGTTTGGAAAGGAAATTTATTTATCAAACAAAACACTTGTAGTTATCTAACGGATGAGTATGAAATTATGCTATATCCTTTAAATATTCAGATGAAAGACCAGCTATCAAATAGTTCAGAAGAGGACACTATTTGTGCAGATTGGCGAGAAGGTGAACTTTGGTAGTAATTATGCTTGGGCTTTAATGCTGCAGCGAAAGTTTACTTTAGATTGGATATCTATATATTTTAAGTATTTGATTTTACTATTTTTATATCTTTTTATTTTTAATGTAAATTCCATTTTTTATTTTACTTCACTTTTTCTACTTTCCTGTTTAACTGACAAGCCTATAATGATTCAGAATCATTCCAAATCTAATAAGGATATAACATGTCTACTGATCCACAATTCCCAACACCCAATAATTTAGGTATCGCAGTTTATTCAAATAATGCAGAAGCTATTGGTAATACTCCTTTAGTACGTATTAATCGTTTGATTAAAACTGATGCAATTGTATTAGCCAAAGTAGAAAGTCGTAACCCAGCTTTTTCTGTGAAATGTCGTATCGGGGCGGCACTTATTGCAGATGCGGAAAAGCGTGGTGTGCTAAAAGAAGGCATGCATATTGTTGAACCAACCAGTGGTAATACTGGTATTGCATTGGCGTTCGTAGCGGCGGCAAAAGGTTATTCCATTACTTTAACTATGCCTGCAAGCATGAGCCTTGAGCGTAGAAAAGTGTTAAAAGCACTTGGTGCTAATTTAGTCCTAACCGAACCAGCGAAGGGAATGAAAGGTGCAGTTGATGAAGCTGTGCGATTAGCAACTGAACAGCCAGAAGTTTATTTCTTGCCACAACAGTTTGAAAACCCAGCTAATCCACAAATTCATGTTGATACGACTGGGCCAGAAATCTGGCAAGCAACAGGTGGGCAAGTTGATATCTTGGTAGCTGGTGTAGGTACAGGAGGTACGATTACGGGTATTTCTCGTTATTTTGAACAAGTTCAGAATAAGCCATTGTACTCAGTAGCAGTTGAACCTGCTGAGTCTCCAATTATTACTCAAACAAAAAATGGTGAGAACATTACACCCGCACCGCATAAAATTCAGGGAATTGGAGCAAACTTTATTCCAAAGAATCTTGATTTAGATCTGGTTGATGAAGTCTTACCAGTGAGTAGTGAAGAAGCAATTCAATGGGCGAGAAATTGTGCCACCCAAGAAGGTATTTTAGTGGGTATTTCAAGTGGTGCTGCATTGGCAGCAGCGGCTAAAATTGCAGAACGTCCTGAAAATGCAGGTAAAACAATTGTTGTTATTCTTCCAGATAGTGGGGAACGCTATTTATCTTCTGTTTTATTTGAAGGTTTATTTGACGAATAAAATTAACCATATAAAAAAGCCCATGAATAAATGGGCTTTTTTATTTAATCTTAATTTATAAAGCACTTTTTAAAGTTTTCTGATGACGTTTCACAGATCGAGCATATTTTTTTGCTTTGTGGCGTGTCCAGAAACTTCGTTCATATCCTGTTGGACCAACATTATAATATGCTGTCGCTTTGAACCAGCTATCTGCTGTCTGATAGTAATGATTTAAAATATAAGCACCACATTGGATGTTGGTAGATTCATCATACAAGTTACCAGCACAAGTTTGTTGCCAATAACTGGGAATAATTTGTGTTAACCCAATAGCCCCGGTGGGAGAGCGAGCATTACTATTATAGCTAGACTCTTGCCTGATCACGGCTGCCAATAAAAGCGGTGGAACATTATATCTATCAGCGCTTTGAATAATCATTGGAGATAGGCGATTCGCTGTACTTGGCGGAACGGAATAAGCTTTTTGTAAGCCAGACGAAAGCTTACTTGAGCGCCAAGAAAATGAACCGCTATTAGGGCCTAAACTTGTACATCCCGTCATTATTGTCATCAACGCAATAATAAAAAATTTGAGACTAAGGCGCTGTAATTGTGATGGTGCAAAATGATCTTGAGCTAAAGATGAGATAAGCAAAATACAAAACCAATAATCAAATTTCAAATGAAATGATGGTATTCAGCCGTATTTATCGGATCAATATAAGTTCTGTTGCTCAGCCCAACCAGAAAGTAAGATTTTTGTATTATTGAAATGAAAAAACCCCGACATCCTGTCGAGGTTTCTTCGTATTCAGCTTTATGTAGCTAACTCCTGTCAACTACCGCTTCCTGCGTTCTTATTCTTCTTCAATGAGACTTCCTGTCTCTCTATGATTTATATGTTATGAAAAAATACTCAAGTTGAATATCCGTTAATGACCCCAAATTTTGTACGTTTTAACTTACAGACATTCTTTTTCAACTATGGAGTTAAGTCCCTTGATAAGCATTTAAGGTCAATGCAAAATTTTCACCAAATTGTTGAGCAGTTTTAATATCTCCTTCATCAAAACCATCTGCATTACTAGCATGTTCAGCCTGAGCCATTAAACCTGACCATGAACCGAGTCGGTTAACTGCTTGTGTATAGGCAACACCTTGATGCTGTTCTGGTAGAATTGGGTTCCCTACCCATAACATGCCGTGTTGCATGCAAAAAGTAAAAATTGAAATTAGTGTGGATTGTTTATCACCAGCAGGAAGAGATGAAACGGTAAACCCAGCCGCTAATTTTCCTTTAAAACTTTGTTTTTTCCATAATGGACCAGTTGCATCCATGAGCTGTTTTAACTTGGAAGATACACCACCTAAATAAGTGGGAGATCCCCAAATTAATCCATCATATTGGATAAGAATTTCTGGACGCTCGTTAAGATCCTCGGCATTGAGTAAATCAGCTTTAATATTGTGATGGCTCAAGATGCCAATTTGAATTTGCTGAGCAATAAATTGGGTGTGGCCTTGGCGACTATGGTAAATAATGGCAACAGTTTTCATGGAAATTTCCCTTTATTTAAATTTGAAATAGTTTTGCAGTGAGATATAAACCACAGCCAAAAACACTATGGTTCAGCAAACTTTTCAGACAGTTCAAAAAAGGATGAGGTGTTTTTGATGAGGCAAAACCACTACCCATAGCTGGTTGCATAATAAAAAAAGGAATAAGAACGGTGACCAAACCAAACAGTAGTGCTGAGTAAAACTGAGGGTGGTCGAGCCAAGTCGAACCTACAATTAAAAGAAAGCTCAATGCGAAGATAATCCCGACACTATAGTGAGCAATCCAGCCTAATAAATATTCCCCCTTTATTGGGGTACTTTTAGCAATAGATTGATGGACGAGTTTTCCTTGAAATATCCAGCCCACCCAACGTCCAAGAAAGGCAAAGTTTAAAGTCGGGACCTTAAATATTTTTAGTATTAACAGCCATATATCCATAACGATGGTTGCACCAATACCAAGACATAAAGCTTGAAAGAACAGAGTGGATGTATTCATTTTTACACCTTGCTTTTATACGTATGAAACGTGATAAATTTATTGTGCAAATTAAAGTTCACTTGAAGTCAAGAGGGTATTATGGATATTGGTGAAGTCGCTAAGAAGGCAAAAGTCACAACGGCTACCCTACGTTTTTATGAAGAGAAAGGACTAATTAAATCGATAGGGCGGCAAGGCTTACGTCGACAATATGGCAAACAAGTAATTGATCAACTGGCATTAATTGCTTTAGGTCGTGCTGCAGGATTTTCTTTAAATGAAATTGCCACAATGTTTGGGCAAGATGGTAAGCCTGATCTTGACCGTCAAAAACTAAAAGATAAAGCTGAACAATTAGAGCAAATGGCAAAGCGATTGCATTTTATCAGCCAGGGATTAGAACACGCTGCTGTATGTCCTGCTGAAAATCATATGGAATGTCCCACTTTCCAAAAATTTTTAAAAGCAGCAATTGCTGGAGAATATCAGCCAACAAAACTTTAATTAGCTTTACTAACAAGTTCGGTTTTCTATTGGGTGTTAAACAATAGGCTTGTCATATTTTCGCCATAAAGATTTCATATTTTTGAAGCAAAAACTTCATACAAGCTTGATTAAATTTGCTTAATTTTTTACCAACTGTATAAAATCATGAGCAAAAAAACTTTAATCGCATTATTATGCTGTGCCAGTTTAGGATTGACGGCATGTAACGATGATAACGATCAAGATCAAACTTCACCTACTGAAAACGTTACCGAACCAACTCTAATTTCTTTTGCTAAGTTACCTGTAGAAACTTATGCTGCTGGACCAGACTCAGGGGCATATGTGAAAGGTGCAAATGGAATTTATCCTCCGTTTAAAGGTCAACCTGTACAGGGATTTTCTGCTGCATTAAAAAATGAAGATGGCAGTTATATGGCAATGGCCGATAACGGTTTTGGGACTCAAGATAATTCATCAGACTTTTTACTTCGTATTTATAAAATAAAGCCTGATTTCAAAACTAAAACTAAAGGCACCGGTCAAGTTACTGTACAAAGTTTTATCCAACTGCGTGATCCGAATAAATTAATTCCATTTAATATCATCAATGATAATACACCTGAGCGTTTATTAACGGGTGCTGATTTTGACCCAGAGTCGATGCAGCGTACTAGTGATGGGACTTACTGGATTGGAGATGAATTTGGTCCATATTTACTCCATTTCTCAGCAGATGGTGTACTTTTAGACGCTCCGATTCCTTTACCAAATCCATTAAATCCAACTCAAGAATTACGTTCACCACAAAATCAATTTAATAAAGCACAAATTAATTTTGTGGAACCTCTTGTTCAACAAAGTGGCGGTTTTGAAGGAATGGCGATTTCGCCAGATGGGCAGTATCTCTATCCGCTTATAGAAAAGCCAATTAAATCAATTCGGGAAACAGAAAGACAGTTGCTGATTTCTCAATTTGACCTGAAGAAAAAAGCGTATACAGGAAAATATTATTGGTTCCAGTTAGACAGTAAAGCAACCAATATTGGTGATTTCCAACTTTTTAATAATAATGAGGGTATTATTATTGAACGTGATGCCACGCAGAATAATTTAGGCGGCTATAAAAAATTAATTCGTATTAAATTAATTGAGTCAGGCCAGCTGGTCAGCCGCGAAGACTTAGTCGATTTAATTAAAATTGCTAACCCGAATATGTTGTATGGCACAGCTAGAGCAGGGGATATTGGTACGGGACAGGTTTTTGCCTTCCCATTTGAAACCATTGAAGATGTAATTATTGAAAATGGTACAACACTGACGGTTTTCAATGATAATAACTTCCCTGGGTCGACGGGACGTAATGCAAAGTTGGCCGATGATAACGAGATTATTCAGATTCGTTTACCAAAAGCTCTCTTCTAAGTCATATAAATAAATGAGTTCGATCTGCGGCGGATTTTATTCCGCCGTATTTAATCTAAGAATAAAATATTGAGTAAACTTTAATCAAATTAATTTCTATATTGTTGTTTTCGCGTGTTTTATAAACAAGGAAAATGAATGAAATTCATGTTAAAATGATCGGCTTTCATCTTTAGATGTCTCTCCTCCATCTGCTAGCCGAGATTCGCAAGCCATGTCTACCGCTTATACTATGCAAACTGCGCCAAAAGCGTTGTTTGATTACGACAAATATTGGGCGTCGTGTTTTGAACCAGCGCCATTTTTGCCGATGTCACGAGAAGAAATGGACCAACTCGGCTGGGATGCGTGTGACTTTATTTTAGTCTGTGGCGATGCTTATATTGATCATCCATCATTTGTATCGGGTGTGATTGGACGGGTATTGGAAGCGCAAGGTTTCCGTGTCGGTATTATTGCACAGCCAGACTGGACCAATGTTGAAAGTTTCCGTGTATTGGGTAAGCCAACGATTGCTTGGGGAGTGACTGCGGGCAATATGGATTCGATGATCAACCGCTATACGGCAGATCGTAAAATCCGTTCGGATGATGCATATTCTCCAAACAATGAACCAAATAAACGCCCTGACCGTGCGGCAACGGTTTATTGCCAACGTTGTCGTGAAGCATTCCCAGATGTACCTGTACTATTAGGTGGTATTGAGGGTAGTTTACGTCGTATTGCGCACTATGATTATTGGTCAGACAAAGTCCGTCGTTCAATTTTGATGGATTCAAAAGCCGATATGCTTATGTATGGTAATGGTGAACGAGCCATTATTGACGTGATGCACCGTTTGGCTAAAGGTGAAAAAATCCACGAGATTACAGATGTTCGTGGTACAGCATTTATTATTAATAAACATAACAAAGCGGCTAAAGCAAAATTTGTTGAAATTGCCAGTAATGATGTAGATACGATTGGGCGTGTTGACCCAATTATTAACCCATATGTCATGACTGAAGATATTGATGGTTGTGAAATTGAGAAAGATAAAGGCAACACACTAGCTCAGTATCAAGGTTTTCAAAAAGAAATTGTTGCAAATCCGATTGTACGTGAAGGCGACCAACTTGATGAAAATACTCAGATTGTTCAGCTAAAGCCTGCTCAGTCAAAAGCGATTAAACACAAGTTACCTCCGCGAGAATTGGCTGTAATTCGTTTACCTTCTTTTGAAGAAGTGGCAAATGATCAAGTGCTTTATGCACATGCAAACCGTATTTTACATCTTGAAACCAACCCGGGTAATGCACGTGCTTTGGTTCAACGTCATGGTGAGCGTGATGTCTGGATCAATCCACCTCCAATTCCGCTAACCACAGAGGAAATGGATTATGTATTTGATTTGCCATATGCACGTTTGCCGCATCCTGCATATGGAGATGCGCGTTTCCCTGCATTTGATATGATCAAATTCTCGGTCAATATTATGCGTGGCTGTTTTGGTGGTTGTACATTCTGTTCGATTACAGAACATGAAGGCCGTATTATCCAAAACCGTTCGGAAGATTCGATCTTACGTGAGATCGAGAAAATTCGTGATACAGCGCCGAACTTCACCGGTATTATTTCAGACTTAGGTGGTCCAACAGCAAACATGTACCGTTTGCATTGTAAAGACCCTGAAATTGAGAAGAACTGTCGTAAACCTTCTTGTGTATATCCGGGTGTTTGTCAAAACTTGCATACCGACCATGCACCTTTAGTACAGCTTTATCGTAAAGCACGTGCGATTAAAGGGGTGAAGAAGATTCTGATTGGGTCGGGATTACGTTATGACCTTGCTGTATTGAACCCTGAATATGTCAAAGAGCTAGTACAACATCACGTTGGTGGTTATTTAAAAATTGCACCAGAGCATACTGAACAAGGCCCTTTATCTAAGATGATGAAACCGGGTATTGGTACGTATGACCGTTTCAAACAAATGTTTGATCGCTTTAGTAAAGAAGCAGGAAAAGAGCAATATTTAATTCCTTACTTTATTGCTGCACACCCAGGTACTTCTGATTATGACATGATGCATCTTGCGATCTGGCTGAAGAAGAATGGTTTCCGTGCCGATCAGGTACAGACGTTCTACCCATCACCGATGGCAACTGCAACAACCATGTATTATTCAGGGAAAAACCCACTCGCAAAAGTGGCGCGTTACACTGAAAATGTAGACATTGTAAAAGGTGAAAAACGCCGTCGTCTGCACAAAGCATTCTTACGTTACCACGATCCAAATAACTGGCCATTACTTCGTGAAGCACTTAAAGAAATGGGCCGCGCTGATTTAATTGGTAATTCAAAGCAACATTTAATTCCAACTTATCAACCGAAAGGGGCGGAAGGAGAATATAAATCTGCACGTAAGAAGAACTCGACTGTTGCGGGCGATTCAGTGAAGCGTTCAGGTCAAACAGTTCAAAATAAAAATCAGCATAAACGACCTCAAAAAGGGCAGGTACTGACTCAACATACGGGTCTACCACCTCGTGAGACAGGTGAAAAGAGACCATTTGGTGGTAAAAGTAAACCAAAATCAAAAGCTCGTGGATAACGATAAAAAAGGCTCTGTTTAAGAGCCTTTTTTATTTTTAAAGTGAGTGGATAAATCATATGGTGAGATTTCTGAGCATTTTTTATGTAAAAAGTGTAATGAAAAATGATAAATCCTAAAAATCTGACGAGCTGCACTTGATTGTTGCTGAGTCTGTGTTTATAAATAATGTGAGGGTGGCTAAATTTAAGCCAAGCTTGATAACTACAAGTGAAATTACTAAGTGAACCTTTTAAAGAACGGCTGTGTCGTTATCAATTAAAACAAAGCGTGATCTAGCAAAATCATTATAAAAAACTTAAAGGATGGACCCATGTACTATTTAATTACAATCTTATTACTATTTTTGACCGTTGTTATGGCGGCGAAAAGCCTCTCAAGAAAGCATCAACAAGACAGTGCTTTAAAGCGCCGTGCCGTGTTAAGTAGTCATGAACAAATGACATTAACTCGTTTACAGACAGTATTGCCTAAATTTACTGTGTTAGCTCATGTTTCATTTGATGCATTATTAACAACAAAATATGCTCACACTCGTCGCAAATATCAAAATATGACAGCTGACTTTGTTGTGCTTGATCAAAATTATCAGGTTGTTGTAGTGGTTATGCTTGAGGAAAGTGGTTTACGCCGAGCACATCAACAATATGAGCGCCGTTTATTACAGCTTGCGGGCTATCGTGTATTAAGTTACAGCACTGTGCCAGATTATCATGAGTTAAGAAGAGACTTATTAACCCCTGAATCAGAGATGGCAACTTTACATGCAACGCCTCAGCTAGAAAGAATTTCAAATGCTTTTGTAAAGTCTTAAAAATTAGGTCTTACAGTAATTTAATTTTAAGCCTCATTAAATAAGATTTTAAAAAATGCTGATATTATCAACTTTAAAAATATAAAAAACTGAGCACTATCATGATCAATATTGCTCAGTTTTTATTGATTAAAATTAATAAGAATTAAGGGAGTACCGCAACAACGGTCATTTCTACAAGTACATCAGGTGCATAAAGTTTAGATTCAACACAAGTACGAGCAGGTGGATGCTCTTTGCTAATCCATGCATCCCACACTGCATTCATAGCTGCATAGTCCTTATCAATATCCTTTAGAAAAATCATAACAGACAGGATATGACTTTTGTCAGTTCCGGCTTCAGCAAGTAAGCGATCAATATTGTCCAAAGTTTGTTGAGTTTGCGCCGTAATATCTACACTGGTGTCATCAGCGAGCTGCCCTGCTAAATGGACTAAATTACCCGAAATCGCCACTTCACAATATCTTGAAGTCACGTGTAAGCGTTTTACCGTCATAAAAATGCTCTAAAGTGTCTTTATTGAATAGTTTGATTTTATGAAGAGTTCGTAGGCAGGTGCAAGCAAGTGCAAAAGAATTTCAGTAGATTATTGTTGTGATTTATAAGAATGGGCAAGCTCCATGTACTTTAAGTGCCCTGTAATATTCGGATTTGGTCGTCACGCCAATCACAGGACGATATGCCGAAAGTAAAGGTTGCTTTGGCATGTTGCAAATACATGGGTAATGAATATGCGCTGATTAGATTACTTCAAACTTTAAGCAAAAGGGAACTGTTTTTGTTTAAAACTTGTTCTTTTGTATAAAAAAACAACACTTACCATAAGGACAACTGAAAGTCGTCAGCTTTAGTTTGTAATTGATAAACTCCAATACCAATGAGCCGAAATTGGAAGTTTTCGGGAATATGCATCTCATTTAAAAGTAAGAATAAAACTTGAATCAGGTCTTGTTGAGAATGAATTGGGTTTTTAAAACTTTTACTGTGTTGCAAAGTCTGGAAATTCTTAAGTTTGAGCTTAATATTTACGCCTCGGGCATTCAGTTGCTTTTTCTCTAAACTTTGCCAGACTTTTTCGGCTAGACCATGCCAGTAGGGTTGGCACTGAGCTAAAGTAAAGTCACTATCAAATGTGGTTTCTTTCGAAATTTGCTGTCGGGCACGTTCAGCTTGAACGGGCCGGTTGTCGATGCCTTGAGCGTATAAATAAAGCTGTTGGCCATATTTACCAAAGTGGTGAACTAAAACAGCTTCTTCAATTTTTTGTAAGTCGCCTAGCGTATGTAATTCAAGCTGTTGGAGCTTTTCTTGGGTAACTTTGCCTACTCCTGGAATTTTCTTTAAGGGCAAGTCCTGAATAAAACTGGCTACTTGAGAAGGTTTTATAACAAACAGGCCATTCGGTTTATTCCAGTCGGACGCAACTTTTGCCAAGAATTTATTAGGTGCTACACCAGCCGAGGCTGTCAGTCCGGTTTGCCTGAAAATATCTTCCCGAATATGCATAGCCACTTCGGTCGCACTCGCGATTTGTTTTAAATTTTCAGTGACATCAAGATAGGCTTCATCTAAAGATAAAGGCTCAATAAGAGTCGTGTATTGTTGAAAAATACTATGAATTTGAGCCGAGATGGCACGATATTTTTCAAAATTTGGCTCAATAATAACAACTTGAGGGCATAGTTTTCTTGCTTGGCTCATGGACATGGCAGAGCGTAAACCAAACTCACGAGCAGGATAAGAAGCAGCTGCAATTACGGCGCGTGGGTGATGTGATGAAATAACTACTGGGAGATGCCTTAGATCAGGACGCTCTCGCAATTCGACCGATGCATAAAAGGCATCCATATCGATATGAATGATTTTGCGCATATTATTGTGCTTTCACGATGCCTTGCTGCTGTAAAAATTGGTGCCATTCTTTGACTGAACCTTCATAAACATTTAAGTCTACTGGCTTGGTCATGCCTTCAATTTTACCTTGATTACTATGCTGCCAAAAGAGCCATTTTCGCTTGTCTTTCAGCTCAGGTTTCCCTTCGTAATCTCTGACCCAAAGAGGAGTATTAGGGAAACTACCTATTAATACAATGTGGTAAAAAGTTTTGGAAATATAAAAGATAGGCTGTTTACCATAATGATGCTTTAAGCTGTCATGCATGATGCCTATTTCTTTAAGTAATTGTTCTTTGGTATGGGAATTAATACAGTTGCTGTCATATTCCAGATCAATAACAGGAGGAAGGGCATCAACTTTGTTGGGTACAGTTGCAATAAAATTTTCAGCTTGTGTTTTACCATCACGACATAAACGATAAAAATGATAAGCGCCGACATGAAAGCCATGTTCGCGTGCTTTTAACCAGTTTTCTTGAAATTTTGGATCTTTATAATCACCGCCTTCAGTCGCTTTTAAATAGACGAACTGGAATTTTTTGGGTGATATTTTTTTCCAGTTGATATTTTTTTGATGGTGAGAGACATCAAAGCCTTGAACTGGGTAATCTTGAGCAATAGCTTTTTGCTGGTAGAACAGACCGAAGTAGGTGAGAACCCCCATAACACAAGCTAAAACAATCCCAATGAGGGCATTATAGCGTGGTGCAGAAAAGGTTTTTGCCAGCTTGGTCATGCAAAACTCAGTATTAATATGAAGTTCACATCATAGCGTGATTCGCGAGCGAGAAACCACGCTAAAAATGCAACTGCTTACACAGGCGTATTTTTGGGAATTTGCCAAAAGATCAGTGCGGTAATGATATTAATACAACCTAAACAAATGAGGGTGACATGGAAGGCAGTTGTCACATGTGCTGTACCATAATAATCGGTAAATATATTAATGAGTGTACCTGCCAGTGCAACACCAATACTCATTGAAAGCATCATAATCATTGATAAGAAACTATTACCGCTACTTGCATCTTGTTGAGGCAAATCTTTTAAGGTAAGTGTATTCATTCCCACAAATTGTAATGAGTTTAATGTACCAAATAAGAAAAAGTGTAAGGCTCTAAACCAAGTTGGGGTGTCGACAGTCATAATGGCAAAAGACGCAATACATAGACCAACTAAAGTTGTGTTAATTAACAGAAAGCGGCGATAACCCATTTTCTGAATAATCGGTCTAACAATCGGTTTGGAGAAAAGCGACCCTAACACTAGCGGAATCATCATTAATCCCGCAATGAATGGCTCAAAGCCAAAAGCGACCTGTAGCATGAGCGGTAAAACAAAAGGTAAGGCATTACCACCAAAGCGGGCAAAGAAATTACCTAAAATACCAATCGCGTAAATCTTGTTTCTAAAGAGTCGGCTACGGAACAATGCGTTTTGATGGGTATGTGAATGGTAGGCATACCAAAGGGTTGCGACTACCCCGACCACTAATAAAGAAATACTAAACCATTTGGAATATTCAGGTGAGGCAAGATGTTCAATACCCAAAGACCAGCCAATCATTGCGACGACTAAGAGCACAAACCCAATAAGGTCAAATGTTTTAACGGTAGGCTCTTTTACATTTGGCATGACCTTTAATGTCATTAATATACCTAATACTCCCATTGGAATATTAATAAGAAAGATCCAATGCCACGTTGCAACTTCAACGAGCCAACCACCGAGTGTTGGACCAGCTAAAGGGCCTAGTAAACCTGCCAGACTCATGAGGCTCATGGCTGCCAAAAATTGAGTTCGGGGAATAATTTTTAAAAGTGATAAACGACCAACAGGGAGTAATAACGCACCTCCTACCCCCTGAATGACACGGAAAAATAAAAGCTGATTTAGGCTTTGAGAAAGGCCACAACCTAAGGAAGCAAGCGTGAAAATAATGATTGCTGATAAAAACGTATTTCTAACACCAAAACGGTCGGCCAACCATCCACTTAAAGGAATACAGGCCGCTACAGATAAAACATAAGCCACCACTACACTATGCATACGTAATGGATCTTCATTTAAATGGTGTGCCATTGCAGGAATGGCAGTATTTACAATTGTTGTATCTAATGCCTGCATAAAAAAGCCAATGGAAACCAAAAGAACCAATAGGCGATATTCGGGTTGCAAGGCTTGATGGGTTGGCGTGGCATTCATAACATTTGAAAATTAACGTTTTCGCCTAGTGTAAAACAAATTGAATTTAAAAAAAGTAAGTCAATGTTGAATAAACGCTTTGTAAGTTTAACTTCTATTATTTAGAGCAGCTATATAACCGGACTTTCAAGTGAATGAGTATAAATAGATAAAATAAAAAAAGCGGAAGAATCCGCTTTTTTGTTGAGGTAGAGAGCTTAAACAACAAATCTCTTTGGCATTTTTAAGTTTTTAATGACGTTATAAATTTGGTCGATTTCTTCACATACAATTAATTTAGCTCGATGCTGAAGAGGAAGGAAGCCTTCTTGTACAGCATGGTCTAACTGAGCAATTAACGCATTATAAAAACCATTTACGTTATATAAAATCATGGGTTTTTGGTGCTGATTGAGTTGACCCCAAGTCGCAATTTCCAAAATTTCTTCGAATGTACCTAAACCGCCAGGTAGCGCGATAAAAGCACTCGCGCGCTCTGCCATCATGGCTTTACGCTCATGCATGGTTTCTACCACATGCAACTCGGTCAGTCCTGCATGCGCCACTTCATAATCAAGCATAAATTCAGGAATGACCCCTACAGCTTCTCCACCATGTGCAAGTACACTTTCTGCGACTTGTCCCATTAAACCAATACTGGCACCGCCGTAGACCAAACCAAAACCTTGTTCAGCAATTCCGCTGGCTAACTCAATTGCCTTTTCGCGATAAATCGGGTTATTTCCTGCTCGTGAGCCACAATATAATGCAATAAGAGGTTGTGTTGTTTTTACAGATGTTATTGGTGAATCATTTACTGCCATTGTTAATACGCTATTCATTGCTTTATTTTCACCTTATCACGTTCATATTTCTTGTCTACACTAAGCAAAAAATATGACAACTTTATAAGCAGTTTTATAGGAAAGATTCATGTTTTGTATGGGTTTGGTGAATACATATAATGATCAAATAAAAATGATGAATTTATGTTAAATCTTGCCTATACTGAAAATTCGTTTAACAACATATGAACAAATATGGGTAGTGGTTGTAGTCGCTCCGTTTTAATTTCTTGTCCTAAAAAAACATTATTCCCCCTTTGTCTAGGCATGCCTTTTGCGTTGCCCAATAAAGATAAAATCCACCCAGCACAGGAGCAGGATCAATGATCTTTGAATGGATGTCTGATCCGTCTGCTTGGGTAGGCCTAGCGACATTAATTGTTCTTGAAATCGTACTAGGGATCGATAACCTCGTCTTTATTGCCATTTTGGCTGAAAAGTTGCCACCAGAACAACGTACTAAGGCACGTATAGTGGGTTTAATACTCGCTTTGGGAATGCGTCTTATCCTCTTAGCTTCAATTGCTTGGGTCGTGACACTCACCCAACCACTTTTCCATATTTTTAGCCATCCATTCTCTGGCCGTGATTTGATTTTATTGTTCGGTGGTGTGTTCTTGCTCTTTAAAGGCACCATGGAATTGCATGAGCGGATGGAAGGTAAACAACTTCATAAAGAAGATAATCCTGTTCATGCTGCGTTCTGGATGGTTATTGTTCAGATTGTTGTACTTGATGCCGTATTCTCATTAGACAGCGTAATTACTGCTGTAGGTATGGTGAAAGAACTGTCAGTCATGATGGTTGCTGTTGTGATTGCTGTGGGTATTATGCTGTGGGCTTCAAGACCACTCATGGACTTTGTGAATAAACACCCAACAGTAGTTATTCTATGTCTTGGCTTCTTGATGATGATTGGTTTCTCTTTGGTGGTGGAAGGTTTTGGTTTCCATATTCCGAAGGGTTATTTATATGCTGCGATTGGTTTCTCAATTTTAGTCGAAATGATCAACCAAACCATGCGTCGCAACCAAGAGAAGCTAGTGACTACTACAGATTTACGTTATCGCACAGCTTCTGCGGTTTTACGTATGTTAGGCAGTAAAAATAGCGGTTCTACTTCAGACGCTCAAACGGCTGATAAAGAAGATGTATTGGCAACTCAAGCTTTTGCTGATGAAGTCTTTGATGAAGAAAATGGCGCTTACCATAGTGTGCTTGTACAAGGTGTACTTGGTTTATCTGAACGTCCAGTAAAGTCAGTGATGACACCAAGACCTGAGCTTGAATGGATTGATTTAGACGAAGAACCAGAAGTTTTAAAAGAACGTTTAATGTCGATGACACATTCACGTTTAATTGTTGCTCGTGGTGAACTTGATAATATTGAAGGTATTGCGCTTACACATAAAGTTTTAAATGGCTTTATTGAAACAGGCGTTATCGATTTTCAAAAGCACTTACGTGAGCCAGTTATTGTGCATGAAAATGCTCAAGTGCTTATGGTGATGGAGCAATTACGTCAGGCTCCTTTACAAATGGCGATTGTTCTAAATGAATATGGTTCAATTGAAGGTATTGCCACACCAATTGATATTTTAGAAGCAATTGCGGGTGAGTTCCCTGATGAAGACGAACTAGATGCAGCAGCAGAAAGTTTAGAAGACGGTTCGTTAATACTTGAAGGTTCAACCGATATTCGTCATGTATCGCTTTTACTTGGTCGTGACTTAGTTGATGAAAGTGAACAATATTCTACTTTATCGGGTTATTTATTATTCCATTTAGGCCGTTTACCTGAAAATGGTGAAACTGTTGAAGCGGATGGTTATCGCTTTGAAGTTGTAACCATGGAAGGCCATAAAATCGAGAAAGTTCATATTGTTTCTATCGAACAAGATGAATCGAAAGATTAAATTGCGTGTCAGATTTAGAAACATCATAAAATAGCTCAACTTTGAGCTATTTTTTATTTGAGAAGTACCAAATGACCCAACAAACTTGTCCATGCGGAAAAGGCAGCTATGCAGAATGTTGTGAACCTTTACATTTAGGCACAACAAAAGCACTCACCGCAGAGCAGCTTATGCGTTCACGTTATAGTGCATTTGCATTGCAGCAAATTGATTATATTGTGCAAACGACGGCTTTAGGTCAGCAAACTGCTCTTGATAAAGAGGCTATTGCGGAATGGAGCAAACAAAATCAATGGTTGGGTTTAGAGGTGGTTAACGCCAACGAAAAATTAGATAAAACCCATGCACAGGTAGAGTTCAAGGCCCATTATCATGATGGTAAAAGCGCTCAAATTCATCATGAAGTTTCACATTTTGTATTTCATCAGCAACAATGGTTTTTCCTTGATCCGACGGTCGATATGCAGGTCACCATGAAACAACCTTGTATATGTGGTTCAGGAAAAAAATTTAAGCAATGCTGTGCACAATTCCTATAACTTTATCTTAAAATACGCCCACCGTTTGGCCTGAGGGAAAGGGCAATGTTACTCACCGTTATTTATATTATTGCGATTACTGCCGAAGCCATGACTGGTGCATTGTCTGCTGGGCGACGGAGTATGGACTGGTTCGGTGTTGTACTAATTGCCTGTGTGACGGCCTTGGGTGGTGGCTCTGTACGTGATGTACTACTTGGACACTATCCTTTAACGTGGGTAAAACATCCTGAATATTTAGTTTTAACGTGTTGTGCTGCATTTGTTACCATCGTTATTGCTAAATGGATGCGTCATTTACATAACATTTTCTTGGTGCTCGATGCGTTAGGCTTAATCGGATTTACCATTATTGGTTGTCAGATTGCCTTACAGATGGGGCATGGTTTTGTCGTGTCGGCTGTAGCAGGCGTTTTAACGGGAGTTTCGGGTGGTATTTTACGTGACATCTTATGTAACGACGTCCCGTTTGTTTTCCGCCGTGAGCTGTATGCAAGTATTTCTTTTGTTGCAGTCATTTGCTATTGGGTCTGTCTAGACTTAGGTTTGAGTTTAGAACTTACCGTTATTTCAACCTTAGTATTCGGTTTTACGCTTCGTTTAATTGCCATTTATTTTGGTTTAGAAATGCCCAAATTTATTTATAAAGATGATGATGCAGAGTCGGCTTCTTCAACCGATGAACATTAATCATGCAGAATTTCATGTGGGCATGATATAACAATTCTATATATGGTCTTGTCCACTTATTCTTTCCAGTAGAGTTAATCCTATGGATCTGGTTTCACGTATACAAAATCTTCCAATTGGCAAATTTCACTACACGCTTTTATGGGTAGTGGGTTTAGGTTGGATGTTTGATGCGATGGATACCGGCATTATCGCTTTTATTATGACAACCCTTGTTAAAGACTGGTCATTAACACCAGTTGAAAGTGGCTGGATTGTCAGTATTGGCTTTGTAGGTATGGCTATAGGCGCAGTTTGTTCTGGTGCCTTGGCAGATCGTTTTGGCCGTAAAACTGTCTTTGCGATGACAATGGCAATTTATAGTATTGCGACTGCGTTATGTGCTTTTGCCCCTGATCTAAAGTGGCTATTAATTTTTCGGTTTATTGTTGGGTTGGGGCTAGGTGGTCAATTACCTGTAGCAGTCACGCTGGTCAGTGAATATGTGCCTGCTCATGTTCGTGGAAGATTTATCGTTCTACTTGAAAGTTTTTGGGGATTAGGCTGGCTAGTTGCTGCGCTCATTTCTTATTTTATTATTCCTAAATTTGGTTGGCATATTGCCTTTCTTATAGGCGGTCTTCCACTTATTTATATTTTAGTGATTTGGAAAAAAGTTCCTGAGTCGATACCGTATTTGATTAACCGTGGTCGTATTGAAGAAGCGCATGCACTGGTACAAAAACTAGAAGCCGAAGCATGTGTGCAAATTGTTCACCATATTGAAGTCGTGCCTGTGGCGATGCGACAAAAAGTTTCATTTAAACAGCTCTGGAGTGGTCAATTTGCTCGTAGAAGTTTAATGCTCTGGCTAATCTGGTTTGGCATTGTGTATTCCTATTACGGCATCTTTACGTGGTTGCCGAGTTTATTGGTGAAACAAGGCTATGACATTGTCAAATCATTTGAATATGTATTGCTTATGATTTTGGCGCAGTTACCGGGCTACTTGGCGGCTGCTTGGTTTGTCGAGCGTTTAGGTCGAAAAATTACACTTGCCGCATTTATCGGTTTTTGTGCTTTGTCGGCATATTTCTTTGGACAAGCCGACAGTGTAAATAGCATTATGTTCTGGGGCTGTCTCATGTCATTCTTTAATTTGGGTGCATGGGGAGTGTTATATACCTATACACCAGAACAATATCCGGCCAATATTCGGGCTTTCGGGTCAGGCTGGGCATCGGCAATGGGGCGTATCGGTGGAATTGTCGCGCCAATGGTCGTGACACATATGATGGTTGCTAAAAACGGCTTTAATCACGTTTTTATGATGTTTACTGTGGTTTTACTTGCCGTAGCTTTAGTGATTTTGATATTAGGTGAAGAGACTCAAGGTAAAAGGCTAGAGTCAATTGGGCTATAGTTTTTGCCTAACTTTATAGCAAGTAACTAAAAATATAGAGAGATAAGACACAATTTGACGCTCAGGTGACAGAGTCCCCCTTGTGTCTGTAACATAGCCCACTTAGCATAATACACACTTAAAATAACGACTGATTTGGAAGATAAGCTGACTATGACCAGCCTTGCGCATCATGCGACAGAAAACCGCTCTGTAGCCGAATTTACTGAACAGGCTTACTTGAATTATGCCATGTACGTCATTATGGACCGTGCATTGCCGCATATCAGTGATGGCTTAAAGCCCGTACAGCGCCGTATTGTCTATGCCATGAGCGAGCTAGGCTTAAAAAGCAGTGGCAAGCCAAAAAAATCAGCGCGTACAGTGGGTGATGTACTTGGTAAATACCACCCACATGGTGACTCGGCATGTTATGAAGCCATGGTACTCATGGCTCAGCCATTTAGTTATCGTTATCCGCTAATTGAAGGACAGGGGAACTGGGGTTCACCAGATGATCCTAAATCTTTTGCTGCGATGCGTTATACCGAAGCCAAACTCTCGGCTTATAGTGAATTATTGCTGAGCGAATTAGGTCAGGGTACTAGCGAATGGCAAGATAACTTTGATGGTTCTTTAAAAGAACCGATCACTTTACCTGCACGTGTACCTAATATTCTTCTTAATGGTACGACAGGTATTGCTGTCGGGATGGCAACTGATATCCCGCCACATAATTTGCGTGAAGTTGTAAAAGGCACAATTGCTTTAATCCGTAATCCGCAAACCTCGGACGAAAAATTAGCTGAATATATTCCAGCTCCGGATTTACCAACCAAAGCTGAAATTATTACCCCGCCAGAAGAATTACTCAAAATCCAGACCACTGGTCGTGGTAGTTACCGTATGCGAGCGGTATATACCATTGAGAAAAATGAAATCGTAATTACTGAGCTGCCATATCAAGTCTCTGGTTCTAAGGTAATTACTCAAATTGCTGACCAGATGCAGGCTAAAAAGCTGCCATTAGTCGTTGATGTGCGTGATGAATCGGATCATGAAAACCCGACACGACTCGTGATTGTACTGCGCTCTAACCGTATTGATGCGGAAGCAGTAATGAGTCACTTATTTGCGACCACCGATTTAGAATCAAGCTATCGTGTCAATTTAAACATGATTGGTGAAGATGGCCGTCCTCAGGTGAAATCAATTCGTCGTATTTTGCTTGAATGGATCGAGATCCGTAAAAAAACGGTAACTCGTCGTTTGCAGTACCATTTAAACCGTATTGAAAAGCGCCTGCATATTTTGGCAGGTCTTTTAATTGCTTATCTCGATATTGATACAGTCATTCGTATTATTCGTGAAGAAGACCAGCCTAAGCCAGTCTTGATGGAACACTTCAATATTGATGAGATACAGGCCGAGGCGATTTTAGAGCTTAAATTACGTCATTTGGCAAAGCTTGAGGAGATGGAAATCCGTCATGAACAAGATGAACTTTCCGCGAAAGCTGCTATTATTCGTGAACAACTCGAAAATCCTGAATCTTTAAAAAATTTGATTATTGGCGAATTAAAAGAAGACGCGAAAAAGTTCGGTGATGAGCGCCGTTCTCCAATTGTTGCACGTGCTGAAGCGGTTCAAATTAAAGAACAGGATTTAATGCCAGCCGAAACGGTAACAGTCGTGTTGTCTGAAGCAGGCTGGGTTCGTGCGGCAAAAGGTGCGGATGTGGATGCTGAAAATCTGAACTACCGTGCTGGGGACCAATATTTAAGTCATGCTGTCGGGAAAACCAATCAGCGAGTTTACTTCCTTGATGAAACAGGGCGCAGCTATGCCTTGCCAATTAGTAACTTACCTTCAGCGAGAGGCTTGGGGGATCCATTAAGTTCTAAATTATCACCAGCAAGTGGCGTATCGTTTATTCAGGTTTATTTAGATGATGATGAGTCTGAATTGATTGCTGCAAGTTCGGCAGGTTATGGTTTTAAAACGCAAACCAAGCAATTAGATACCAATGCGAAAGCCGGTAAGACATTCTTAACGGTTCCGGATAAGGCAAAGGCTTTACCACTCATTTCTGCCCAAAACATGACGCATTTGGCTGTACTGAGCTCAGCAGGGCGTTTGTTAATTTTAGATTTGGCAGAACTACCAAATTTAAATAAAGGTAAAGGTAATAAGTTGATACAACTTGAAGGCAAAGAGCAAATTTTATCCATGACAACCCTGAACTTAGATGAAATAATTCAGGTGGTTGCAGGTCAACAACATCTCAAATTAAAAGGTGATGATCTACAAAAATACATGGGTAAACGTGCTTCGAAAGGTCAGCTCTTACCACGTGGATATCAAAAAGCAAATAAACTGTTGATTCAGAGATAAAGCTAGCGTCTGGCAACATAAATACGCTATATATGGCAACATGTTCAAGCAATGAACTGAACTTGTTGGTATTGAATAATGATTAAAAGGGCAGCAATTTGGAGTACGTAATTTGTACTCCATGCAAAAAATTTGGCAGGCTTAAATTGTCAAAACTTCTGTCTCATAATCTTGTTCGAAAGTGTCATGAATGTGCCAATAAGTTTTAAATATGTTCTGGCACCAAGAAGCTAAAGAATAGCTGGGGCATTGAATAACAGTTATTACTAAGGATTACGAATCGGAGATAATGGCATTATGGAAAAGATTTGGTTTGCAGAATACCAAAAGACAGGGATTCCAGAAACAGTAGCATTGCCTGCAGAAAATACCTCACTTGTTGATATTTTTGAGCGTAATTTCCAAAAATTTGGTTCTCGTGATGCCTTTATCTTTATGGATAAAGCCATGTCATTTAACGAGTTGGAGCTTGCAAGCCGTAAGTTCGCGACCTATTTGCAAAATTTGGGGTTAGCAAAAGGTACGCGTGTGGCAGTAATGATGCCAAACGTGCTGCAGTATCCTGTAGTGGCATTGGCAGTCTTACGTGCAGGCTTGGTTTTAGTGAATGTTAACCCACTATATACTGCGCGTGAACTTGAGCATCAGTTGAATGACTCAGGTGCAGAAGTGCTCGTTATTATCGAGAACTTTGCAAGTGTTTACCAAAGCATTTTGGGTAAAACTCCAGTGAAGCATGTAGTTGTTGCTTCTGTCGGAGATATGCTAGGTACACTGAAAGGTACTTTGGTGAACTTTGTTTTACGTAAAGTCCGTAAACAAATTCCAGCTTGGAATATTCCTGGGCATGTTAAATTTAACAGTGCATTAAATAAAGAAAATCCAAGCAATTATAAACGTCCGACTTTAACTTTAAGTGATACTGCCGTGCTTCAATATACCGGTGGTACAACGGGTGTTTCAAAAGGTGCTGAGCTGACTCACCGCAATTTGGTTGCCAACCTTTTACAGTGTGATGGTATTTTCCAAAGCAAATTCGGTGCAAATGATGGTGCTAAAGGTGATCGTATTGTTTGTGCATTACCGCTTTACCATATTTTTGCGTTCATGGTTTGTGCGATGTACGGTATGTACAAAGGACAGGCAAATATCTTAATTCCGAACCCGCGTGACTTACCGGCTGTGATTAAGGAATTACGTAAATATCAACCTTCTTTCTTCCCTGCAGTAAATACATTATTTAATGCCTTGGTGAATAATGAAGAGTTCAAGCAACTTGACCATAGCAACTTAAAAATGGCGATGGGCGGTGGTATGGCAGTTCTGCCATCTACAGCAGAAGCTTGGAAGAAAATTACTGGTACAACCATTATTGAAGGTTATGGCTTATCAGAAACTTCACCAGTTGCAACTGCGAATCCACCTGCATCTACTGAATTTAGTGGCACCATTGGTATTCCATTACCGTTAACTGAGGTTGCAATTTTAGATGATGACGGAAAAGAAGTACCTTTGGGTGAACAAGGGGAAATCTCAATTCGTGGTCCTCAAGTAATGAAAGGCTATTGGAATCGTCCAGATGAGACTGCTAAAGTCATGACAGCAGATGGTTTCTTCCGTACCGGTGATATTGGTGTAATGGACAGCCGTGGATACGTCAAAATTGTAGACCGTAAAAAAGATATGATTTTGGTTTCTGGCTTTAACGTTTACCCAAGTGAAATTGAAGAAGTGATTGCTAAACATCCAAAAGTATTAGAAGTTGCTGCAATTGGTGTTCCAGATGAAAAATCAGGTGAAGTGCCAAAACTCTTTATTGTGAAGAAAGATCCAAGCTTAACCACAGAAGAGGTTTTGAACTTTGCTAAAGAAAACTTAACAGGCTATAAACGCCCTCGTTATGTTGAGTTTATGGATGAATTACCAAAATCAAATGTAGGCAAAATTTTACGTAAAGATTTACGTAAGCCTGCGTAATGATGAATAAAAAAGCGCCGTAAGGCGCTTTTTTTATTTTAATGGTTTTTCATAAACCAACGATCTACATAAGGGCGACCAATTCCGACCATACCGACAAAAACTAACATGGTACCGAGTTGTAGACGTAAGTGAGTTACATCAAGTTGACCATAACTGAGGTAATTATCTACAAGACAATATATGGTAATCACAATGAGCCAGTGCCACAAAGGAAGTCTTTTGACACCCACAGCAATAAAGGTCACTGTTAAGATCACGAAGGTACCCAGTGTAGATTGCCAATTAAAATTCGCACAAATTACACTCAATAAAAAAGCGACGATCGGTAATACAATTTTGAATATACGATCTACCTGAAGCTGGTTCTTCTTTTGCTTTTCTAAGACCTCGAACAATTCTTTTTGATCAGGTTGTTGCATACATAGCCCTATAAATCAGTGATGACATGCGGTTGCATAAAATTTCAGGTAAAAACGATGAGTTATGATAGCATGATCAACAGTATTTTCAGTGATGGATGGCACTATGCACGGCATCAGCAGCATTATCTATATTATTTTAGTGGCATGTTTGCTGCCATACGCATTTACCGTAATTGCAAAATTTACCGGTGGTTTTCAGCCCGTCGATAATCAGAACCCAAGAGACTTTCTTGCTAATACAAAGGGTATCGCTGCTCGGGCAAATGCAGTACAACAAAACAGTTTTGAAAGTTTACCTTTATTTTTAACAGCTATTTTGATGGCTGAATATATGGTGGTTCCTGAATACTTTATTTTAAGATTGGGCTGGGCCTATATTATTTTACGCGTGATTTATGGCATTTGTTACTTAAGTAATTGGGCTACTTTACGCTCTATCGTCTGGTTTTTATCATTGTTATGCCCAATATTCTTGTTGATCGTGACAATTAAGTTGACTTGAGTGTCATTCTGTCACCATTCATATCAACTTTCGCGTGTGCGCATTGTATAATCGGCATCATTTTGATGATATCCACGTTATAATCGAGTGGATTTTACATCTGACTTCATAACGAAAGAGTATTGATATGAGTTACAGCAATATCCCAGCAGGTAAAGATGCACCAAATGACATCTATGTCATCATTGAAATTCCTGCAAATGCAGCGCCAATTAAATATGAAATTGACAAAGATTCTGATGCATTGTTTGTAGACCGTTTCATGGGTACAGCAATGTTCTATCCAGCAAACTACGGTTATGTACCAAATACTTTGTCTGAAGATGGTGACCCATTAGACGTACTTGTTGTAACTCCACATCCTGTTGCTGCCGGTTCTGTAATCCGTTGCCGCCCAGTTGGTAAATTAAACATGGAAGATGACGGTGGTATCGACGCGAAATTAATCGCTGTTCCACACGAAAAATTATCTCCGCTTTACAAAGACGTTCAGGAATATACAGATCTTCCTCCATTGTTGATTAGCCAAGTTGAGCATTTCTTCAGCCACTATAAAGATTTAGAACCAGGCAAATGGGTGAAAATCAGCGGTTGGGAAGGTGCTGACGTTGCTAAAGCGGAAGTATTGAAAGCAATCGAAGCTGCTAAAAAATAAGCTCTAATTTTTAAGCCTAGAGTGTCGCAATTGATATTCTGGGCTTAATAAAAAACCTACCTGTGTGACCAGAGGTAGGTTTTTTTATGCTTGATAGATTTGTGAATTAGAATAATTTCACAGGAATATCTAAGAAAATACGCCACTCATTGGTATCACCGATGTAAGCGCCTTGGTAAGCATCACTTGCACGGTAGTAAGAGTTACGAATACGAAGGCTTGCATCTTTAGCAAAACCACTTTGAACTGTGTATTTCACTTGGTTAAAGAATTCGCGTTCTTGAGCATCATCAGTTACATTTCTAACCTTGATGTCCCAACCATATACAAATGCAGTGGTCCAGTTTAAACCAGGTAATACGCCTAACTTGCCAAAATCAACATTGTATTGAATTTGAGCAGATTTCTCGTGGTTACCGATGAAATCAGACATATAAGAGTTTGGCAAATAAATACTTTGGAAACCATCAGCATTTTGGCCATAGTCGTAACCAACATTACCAGTGTTTTGTTGATATGCTAACATCACACTATGTGGACCAGTCGCATAAGTTCCTGAAATAGCCCAAATATTATTGGTCTTTTCTTCGCCAGCTATACCATCCGCAGCATAATTTGGTGCTACAGTTCCAGTTGCTGAATAAGTGTGTGCATTTGCATCAAACTTAGTATGGTATCCACTAAAATCATAAGTTAATGAACTGTCATTTGCTAAAGGTTGTTTAAAGTTAACATTAGCATAATGGCGTTCAAGAGCATTTTTGCTGTCTAAGCCATAATAAGATGCATTTAAGTTATCATTAAACTTATATTTAGCACCCCAAACAATTGCACGGTCAAGACCTCTGCCAGAAGCATCCGCATCGGTATTGATTTGGTCAGACATTTGGTCTTTAGTAAATTTACCAGCAACAACCTCAAGGTTCTTGATTTCATGGCTAGTTAATAAAGTACCTGTGAAGTATTCAGGAACCATACGTCCTGTATTACTTGCAAGGACTGGTAAGTCGAGTACTTGAGTACCGTAACGTACTGTTGTATTCGAGAAACGTGCCTTAACGCTGCCACCACCACGAGCCCAGTGGTCGTAAGCTGAACCATCGTTGTGTTTTGGAATCATTTGGTTTCCAGCGTTTTTGTTTTCGCCAATTTTAAATGATCCGTCACCAACAACGCCTACACCGAAACCGACGATACCAGGGGTAAAGCCAGATTCGATACTTACAATTGCTGATTGAGCAACTGAGCTGGTATCTTTCGCGCCCTGTTTTTTGTCACGAGTTAGATAACCTGTACGGAAGAGAATAGAACCGTTCGCATCTTCAACAAATCCTTTTGCCTCACTTTGCTCGCTTGCCTGAGCTGAGGAAATTATTGCCGCAGAAATGAGAACTGCTAATGTAAGTTTTTGTGCTTTTAGCATATTTAAAGAACCTCATAAAAACGATAAATCCTGTGCCTTGTTATTGTTCAGGGCCTAGGATTTCCATCAATTGTATAAGTAATCTATAAAAAAGATATATTTTTGTTCATTTTATTTTATATATGCTATGCAGGATTTGATTAATGTGGTAGGGAAGTTTAACTGAATTTATTTTTAAATTTTTATAGTTAATTTATTGTTTAAAATGAAAAAAGTAATTTATTTTTTAGTTGAATTTTACCATTTTTTCTTAGGTGAAAATTTTAAAAATACTTGATTTTTGTGTTCAATTTTTACTCTTTTTTGTTTGATATGTTTACTTTTCAATCTCTTCTTAAGCAATTTTCTTGAGCAATTTTTAGTAATCTCACTCTATATTGTTATTTTATAACATTTTTATATCAAAAAATTGTTTAAAACAGAAACGAAAGCAACGCCAGAAAACCCCTAGACTCTATCGATCAAATTTAGTGCGATAATTTGCATGAAATTTGTGCAATTTATTTTTCATTTATATTTTCGTGCGGAAAAAGCCCAAAATGGTTCATAAATAAAAATAAGGGTTAAATAAAGAGGCTCTGTACTAATAAATTTATGGAGTTTTTATCTCTTTATATAGAAATGAAATAGAGACTTTACGCCCTACCATTCAATACTACCGATCTCGGCTTGTTTATTTCCGATAAGGTGTTTTCTCATGTTTTCTTTATATTTTACGCAAACAAAATGTTCATACTTTATTGTTATATATAAAAATAATTATTTAGAAGATTTTTATTTTTCGCGTTGTATAAGTTTTTTAGTCTCTAAATTAATGAAGTGTAGCGATACCAAATATGAACTTGGCACAGCAATTGCTAAAGCTTAAGTAACAAAATTTGTTTAAGTCATATAAATCGTGCGTTCATTGTGGGGGAGATCAAAATGATGAAGTTTGCACTTAAAGCAGTAACATTCGGCGTACTCACGGCAGGTTCAACCATGGTTATGGCTGAAGATGCTCCATCTTTTTACGGCATCACTGCAACTGGTAGTGTGGCCGCTACTACAGATTATCGCTTCCGTGGTATTACGCAGTCTTCAAACAACCCAGCTATTCAAGGTGGCTTCACTTTCTCTCATAAGTCAGGTGCTTATGTTGCGCTTTGGGGGTCAAGCGTAGACTTTAATACACCTGGTGTTTCAACTGAAACTGATATCTCGTTAGGTTATACCAACACCTTAAAACTGTCAGATACACTTGCACCGACTTATGATGTTGGTGTGATCCGTTATGGTTACATTGGCTCTGACTCAAAATTCACTAATCCATACAATGGTGACACTGGTTTTGACTTTACCGAGTTTTACGGAAAATTAACGTTTGCAGATTCTTTATTTAAAGGTGATGCCCTTAGTGTCGGCGTGAATTATTCTAATGATTACTGGGGCCACTCTGACGAGTTCTGGTATTTTAACGTGGGTTATTCGGCACCAATTGCTGACACCGGATTTACTGGACTTGCTTCAGTTGGTTATAACAAGCTTAAAAACAAAGATTCTTTACTTGTAGTTGCAGGTGGACCAGGTGAAGATGATAGCTATATTGATTATAAAGTCGGCGTAAACTATAACATCTTGGGTATTGTTGCTGAGCTAGATGTTGTCGGTACAGATATTAGTACTTCTGGCATGACTGATGCTCAGAAAAAACCTTATGACACAGGTTTAGTGTTTAGTTTAACTAAAACATTCTAAGTTGGGGTTTTAAAAAAGCGGGTCAATAAACCCGCTTTTTTATTAGTTTTCTATTTCAGAAAGTAGTTGTTTTAACTGGTTAAGCTCAATATCCGTGGCTTTGGTCAACGGCTTGCGTGGTGTACCCGCAGCGACACCTTTTAGTTGTAATCCTGCTTTAATCGTTTTAGGCAGACCACCATTTACAATAAAGCGTAATAGAGGAAGCTGCTGATAAAATGACTTCTGGGCTTGTTCCAATTCACCATTTTTTACATATTCAATAAGCTGTTGAGGTCGTTGACCTAACAGATTGGGTGCTGCTGTACACCAACCGCTTGCTCCTGCGCATAAAGCTTCTAAAGCTAGAGGGTTACAGCCGTTATAAAACGGAAGTTCACCTTTTGATAGCTCATAAATTTTATGCATGCGCTGAATATCGCCGCTGCTTTCTTTTACCATCATAATATTTGCAATGTTGTTAAACATGCGCACGATTAATTCAGGAGACATATCAACCCCACTGGTTGCAGGGTTGTTGTACACCATAATAGGTAAAGACGTTGCTTGAGCAATTGCTTGGTAATATTCAAAAATCTCTTGGTCTGTTAGCTTCCAATAAGATACAGGAATCACCATAAGTGCATCTGCACCATAGCTTTGCGCGATTTGAGCTTTTTTGATGGCTTGATTAGTCGTGAGTTCTGAAATTCCAATAATGACAGGCACGCGCTTATTAATGCTTTCAATTGAAGTTTTCGCGACTAAGCACCATTCATCCCATTCAAGATAAGCGCTTTCACCTGTACTGCCTAAAGGTGCAATCGCGTCGCAGCCATTTTCAATAAGCAAATCCAGCATTTGTTTTAGAACAGGAAGATTGATGTTATTGTCATCAGAAAAGGGAGTAACAGGGTAGCCAATAATGCCGTTTAATTTCATGGTCGAGGTCTCTTTTTAAATACAGTCAGAATGTTTTTTCAAAGCTTTACGTGCGTAGTAAGCAAAGTTCACTTTGTTGCGTTTATCAGTAGACACCCAATCATGGGCTTCTGCTGCCAAAGCGTGGGGGATAGGCTGGATTTGTCCAGCAGACATGGCTAAAAGTTGCAGTTGAGCTGCGCGTTCAATTAAAAGAGCCAAGTTACAGGCTTCTTCGATAGTTTTTCCTGTGACCAGTTGACCGTGGTGAGACAACAAAACAGCGCGGTTTTTACCCAGAGCAGAAGAAATCAAAATACCTTCTTCGTTGCCTACAGGAACACCCGGCCAATGGCCTACAAATGAGCAATCTTCGTAAAGTGCGCAGACGTCCATTTGGGAAATCATAAGTGGAATCTGTAGCATCGACAGGGCCGCTACATAGGTAGGATGCGTATGGATAATACAGTTCACCTCTGGGTGTTCTTTATAAATCCATGTGTGGAAACGGTTGGCTGGGTTTGCCATGCCTTCTTGATTGATGGGTTCTAAGTCCTGATTCACCTCAAGCAAGTTTGAAGCAGTAATTTCATCAAAACCTAAACCGAAACGTTGAGTAATAAAGGTTTCTTTATTTTCACTACGGCATGTAATTTGACCCGCTAAACCAGCGTCATGCCCATGATCAAATAAAATACGGCAAGTCAGTGCAAGCTTTTGATGGTCTGTTAAATCTAAGTCGCTCATCCACTTTTGCATGTCTTGCTGTGCGTGTTGCATCAAGTCGTGTTTGTTTACAGAAGCAGTCTTCATCTCTTCTCCAGTCCAGTTGACCAAATTAAGTAGGTGAAGGCAGAATAAAAAACAACTGGATGGATCAATACATCCAGTTTTTATAAGTTATATGGTCCAGATGGGGCGAATATGCTAAGACCTTGGCAAATACATTTCCGCATTGATGAAAGAGAAGAAAAAACGGTTTTTCTAAAACTGACCAACTTGATTAGTCAGGAAATTTTGAGTGGCCGTTTAGTACAGGGCACTATGCTGCTGGGGTCTCGCAGCCTGTCAAAAGAATTAGGAATTAATCGAAAAACGGTACAAGCAGCTTATGAAGAATTGGAGGCACAAGGTTGGCTTGTGACTCGGCCTCGAAAAGGCACATTTGTGGCAGATGTTTTACCGGAAAAAAAGCCTCAAATAGAGCCAAGAGCTGATCGAAAAGTTAGTGATAAACCAATAATTCAACAAGTTGCTCAGCGGCCCCATAACGATGGTGTACCAGATCCGAGGCTTATTCCATATGAATTGTTTTCGAGGGCCTATCGGCACGCACTCATTAAAATTACTCAAAACCAGTATATGGGATATGGTGACCCACGCGGTATGGCTGAACTAAGGCAGGCTTTAAAACAAATGTTGTCGATGGAACATTTCATGAATGTTGCGGAAGATGAGATTTGTATTGTACGTGGTAGCCAGATGGGAATTTTTCTTGCCTCTCGAGCATTACCCAATCGGCAGGGCGTTATTGTCGTTGAAGAGCTGTATTACCCATCTGCTGTTAAAGCGTTCCAATCAAATGGCTTTCAAGTGGTTTCTGTCAAATTAGATGAACAAGGTATTGTCATTGAAGAACTCGAACGGATTTTAAAAGAACACTCGGTTGCAGCAATTTATACAACCCCACATCATCAGTACCCTACAACCGTTACCATGACAATGAGCCGCCGTCTTCAACTCTTAGAACTTTCAAAAAAATGGGGGTTTTACATTATTGAAGATGACTATGACCACGAATTTCACTATGACAGCCGGCCTATGCCACCCTTAGCAAGTTTGCCTCATTCTGAGTTGGTTATTCATGTAGGTTCATTGTCTAAAGTTTTTGCACCTGGTATTCGGTTAGGTTACATCGTGGCAGCTCCAACTATCATTCAAACCATTACTGAAGATATTTTATTGATTGATCGGCAGGGCAATAATATTACGGAACTCGCTTTAGCAGATTTAATGCAAAGAGGGGAAATCAAGCGACATATTCGTAAAATGAAAAAGATTTATCAGTTACGTCGAGACCATGCGTTAGCTGAGTTTCAAAGAGTTTTTGCTGAAAGTATTGAGATACAACCGCCTGCGGGTGGAATGGCTTTGTGGGTAAAGTTTCAGAAATCATTTAATCAAGATCAGCTCATAAAGCTAAAAGAACTCAACATTGATACAGAGCAGAAGTTTAAACAGAAAGAATGTGCTAATCATTGTATTCGCTTTGGTTTTGCAGCTTTATCAGAGAAAGAAATCACCTCTCTAATTGAGACCTTAAATGAAGCTCTTTAATAAAAGAACAGCGGACTCATAATCCGCTGTTTAATTTTAAGAATGATTACCTCGATAAGAGAGTGCTTCTGTAAGATGAGGACTTTGAATGACCTCACTTTGAGCCAAATCGGCAATAGTACGAGCAACCCGTAAAACGCGATGATAAGCACGAGCAGATAAATTTAAACGTTGCTGAGCCATTTCAATCATTCGCTGTGACGTGTCATCCAGAATAGCGAACTGCTCTAATTGTTTTGGTGAGAGCGCCTGATTCAAACAACCCTGTCTTTGCATTTGTTGTTCATAAGCATAAATCACACGTTGTCGCACAGTTGTAGAATCTTCTGCAGGCGTTGGGTCTTGCAGTTCTTGAGCTTTTAATGGCGGTACATCAATATGTAAATCGATGCGGTCAAGTAACGGTCCCGATATGCGGTTTTGATAGCGCTTAATGCTTTCTGGAGAACACTGACAACGGCTATCTTGATTAAATGCATACCCACATGGACAAGGATTCATTGCTGCAATGAGCTGAAAGTTCGCAGGATAAGTAATTTGCCGAGCCGCACGTGAAATAATGATTTCTTTTGACTCAAGCGGTTGGCGTAAGACTTCTAGAACCTTTCTGTCAAACTCGGGAAGTTCATCTAAAAATAGAACACCTAAATGAGATAAAGTAATTTCACCCGGTTTAGGGTGTGAACCGCTGTCATTTACAGCAATAGAATAGAGTGGCATTATAGATAATCAATAGGTTGTCACTCTAATTTCACACAATTAAATTAGATTATTTACATAAATAGATAAGAGTGACTTGCAAAATTACATTAATAGGCACGAGTGCCTGAATGGTGACTTTTTTATGAAAAAATTGAGTGACGAATACTTACCTGTTAGAAAAGCTCAAACTGTTTATGGGAGTATTTCGGGAAATTATGCCTTTAGAGGTGAGAAAACCATTTGGTTTGAATCGACCCTTGAGCGTGATTTCATACTTAAGCAAGAATTTAATAACAATGTGATTGATGTTATCGGTCAACCTGTAGTTATCCCCTACATCACTGAATTGGGTAACCAATCAACCTACACTCCTGACTTTTTAGTGCAGTTTTCAAGCTCGAATTGTGATGATTTTGAGGATTTTCCTGTACCAATGCTCATCGAAATTAAGCCTAAGAAAAAGCTTGTTGAGGACTGGGATAAGTTAAAACCAAAATTCAGAGCAGCCCATCGTTTTGCTGCTGATAAAGGATGGAAGTTCAAAATTATCAGTGAAACAAGATTATATGATCAGTATTGGGAAAATATTAATTTCTTAAAAAAATTTAGACGCTCTCATGTAGGTGCCGTTGATCAACAACTATTACTCGATACCCTACAAAAGTTAGGTCAATCAACAATTAATCAATTACCTGCCCATATTTTTAAAGATAAAACCAATGTTTTAAAAGGAATTCACCAAGTTTGGGCATTAGTGGCAAAGCGCATGATTGCTTGTGACTTGTATTGCCCTTTAACGGCTGAAACAGTGATATGGGTGAACCAAAATGATGCATTTGCGAGGAATATCTAAATGATTGAATCTAATGCTGTCAATATCGATCGTAGTCGTATCATTCTAAAACCCAATGTGGTTGTCGGTTATGAGGGGCAACCCTATAAAATTGTGAATGTTTTAAATGCCAATGACATTGTTATATCAAGTCTTGATTCGGTACGTAGTCTACAGGTCAATGCTAGAAGTTTGACCATTTTTAATGGGGAAAATACGCTAACTGAGCGTTTGAATAAGGGTGATCAGGATATTAGTAATGAAGCTTGGCAGATTGCTTTACAACGTTATGAGATTATTAAGCCTTTGATTGAGTATTCAACGACTGAACTGGTCGAAAATAGGGCGAATGAATATGATGTGAATCGCTCAACATTGTGGAAATGGCTTAAAGATTATCGGGAAAATAATTCTCTAATGGCATTGATTCCCAAAAAACGAGGTTGGACAACTGAAAAATCAAGGTTGTCACCTCAAGTGAGCAATATCATTAAACAAGCTATCAATGATGAATATTTGAATGCGAAGAAACCCAGTATTTCCAAAACGATTGAAATTGTAAAAGCAGAGTGTTCTCGGCTTCAGCTTGAAGCACCGCATGAAAACTCTATTCGTAGAAGAATCGAGGCTTTAAATGCTTACCAAGTAACGAAAGCACGTCTTGGATCTAAAGCTGCAATAGATAAATTTAAGGCTGCTGCTGGTTCATTTCCAAATGCTGATTACCCTTTGGCATATGTGCAGATTGATCATACACCTCTAGATATTGAAATCGTGGATGACGAGTTTAGAGAAGCGATTGGAAAACCTCATTTAACCTTGGCAATCGATGTTTTCAGTCGGATGATCGTAGGGTATTACCTATCACTAGAAGCGCCAAGTACGACTTCAGTGGCGATGTGTATCGCATCTTGTATTTTGTCAAAAAAACGTAAGTTGATCGAACTCGATATTGATGCTGAATGGCAGGTCGAAGGGATTATGGACTCGGTGCATACAGATAATGGCCCCGATTTTAGAACCAATCACATCAGTAAAGCTTGTCTAAAGTATGGGATTCATTGGGAATACCGACCAATTGGTGGGGCAAGATTTGGCGGTCATATCGAGCGTATGCTTGGTATCGTCAATCTTGAAATGCATGTCTTGGATGGTACAACTTTTTCAAATGTACAGCAGCGTGGGACTTATGATTCCGCTAAACAAGCCTGTATGACATTAAAAGAGCTTGAATACTATATCGTGTATTGGATTACTAAAGTTTATCACCAGAAGAAACATTCCGCTTTAGGAACATCCCCAATCGTTAAATGGGAAGAAGGTGTTTGGGGGACGAAGACGACAGCAGGTACAGGTTTGAAAGAACGTGTATCAGATGAAGATACCTTGTTTATTGATTTTCTACCTGAATTTGAAGCGACTATTCAGCGTACAGGGGTGCAAAAAGATAACTTATTCTATTTTGCCGACTGTTTAAGACAATGGGTTAATTCTATTGATCCAGAGGACAATAATCGAAAGCGCAAAAGAAAATTCTTGTTTAAACGTGATCCGAGGGATATTTCACAGATTTGGTTTTATGAGCCATATTCTAATACCTATTTTAAAGTACCTACCGCAAAGCGAGAGATACCACCGATTAGCTTATTTGAATATAAGCAGGTTCAGAACTATCTCAAAAGTGAACGTCAGGATGTTCAGAATCAGGATGAGATTTACAAGGCGATTTTGCATCTACGTGATCAACTTAATCAGGCTAGAAGCTTGACTCGAAAGCAACGTCGCTCAAACCAAAGAAAAAAGGAAAATGCAAAAGCCATTACTCAGCTTTCCGAACAGAATCAGTCTAAAAAGGCTGTAGTTTCTGAAAGTCTTCAGACAAGTGATGATTTGTGGAGTACTCCTTTAACTGCATTTGACGATTTAAGGTGATGCAATGGAAAAATATGAACATCTTGCAGAGCATGTACTTGAAATCATGCAATTAAGCGATAGTGAACGGATTGAGACATTATTTACTGATAGATGGATTGGCTATAAGAAAGCCATTACCATCATGAACACATTGACCGATATTTTGAATCGCCCTAGGAAATTAAGACCTGAATGCTTGTTGATTGTTGGTGACTCCAATATGGGCAAAACAACTATCATTCATGAGTTTGCTAGACAGTATTATACAAAAACCGTAAGTGATGCTGACATGGATTTATTGTCCGTAACTAAGCCAGTTTTACCGATACTTGCTCCAGCAAAAGCCAATGTTAAAGAACTCTATATTAATATTTTAAATCACTTCTTTGTGCCATTTCGGGCAAGTGATCCTGAAGCCAAATTACGAAATCAAGCCGTACACTTGATGCGTAAGTATGAAACAAAAATGTTGATTATCGATGAAATTCATAATTGTCTGACAGGTTCAGCCAAATTGCTTCCCGAAGTCATGAATACGCTCAAGAACCTCAGCAATGAATTGAGTCTGAATATCGTAGGTGTTGGTACTCGTGAGGCAATCACCATACTGCATACTGATCCGCAATATGCCAGTCGCTTTGATGTGGTGAATTTACCTAAATGGGAACTCAATCAAGATTTTTTAAGATTATTAGTCAGCTATGTTCGACTATTGCCGTTAAAAAAACAGTCTAATCTTGCATCCAAAGAGATTGCTACGTTGATTTTTGAAGTGTCAGGTGGAAATTTAGGGGATTTAAATCGATTACTGGTGGAGTGTGCCAAAGAAGCCATTTTACAAGGTGATGAAGAAATTACCTATGACATCGTACATAAGTTTAAATGGCTTAAACCTACGGAGGGTTTAAGAAATATTAGAAATATAAATCTCAGCCTGAGTTAATTTTGCGAAATCATTATAGGGAGGTAGAGATGAGTCAACCTGAACAATGTTGGTATATCAGAACTCCCATTCAGCAAGGGGAAATATTTTCATCTTGGTTGATCCGTTCAGCCTTAGATGTAGGTTGCTCACCTATGGTTCTCATTGAGGCTTTATGGGGGAAATGGAGAGCTTTAACGATTGATTTAGACAAAGGAGTAGATGCCGAAAGATTCGATGCTCTGTTATCTCATAGTATGGAGTCAAAACAGAAGATACAGCAATCGATGTTGAGTAGCGTCGTTTCTCAGATACAGCCAAATTATGATTCAAATCAAAATATCCCTTGGGTTTTATCCTTGGGCACACGAAACCGCTCAAATACATCAGGTCGGCAAGTATGTGTTGAATGCCTGAAGAGTCATGAAAATCCGCCTTATTTGCGCTTAATGTGGCGTATTGGGTGGCATTGTAGTTGTGTTGAGCATCAGTTAAGTTTAATTGACCATTGCCCTGAATGTGGTGTGACGATCCAACCATTTAAAGCCGATATGGAACATGGTTGTTTAGCGATCTGTACGACATGTGGCTTTGATTTAAGGCGTTGTGAGGAAAGCAAAAACATCAATTTAAATGCTTTAAACTTCCAAAATAAAGCAGAGCAAGTCTTAAAACAAAAAATTGGTTTTTATAATCAATCCCCAGTGACTACTCAAGTATGGTTTGAAATTGCTCGTTCATGGCTCAGTGAGATTAGATTTTTGGTCAATACGCCCAATAAAAATGTGATTCAATTATTTGAAAGTTTTGACGTAAATTTACATCTTTCACATCCAGTTACCCCATTAGCATTTGAATATCTGAGTACTCAGGAACGAATAGATTTGCTTTCAATGTTGGATCAGATTATGGATATTCCATGTGACTTATTGGTACAACGATCAAAGGAATATGGAGTAAGTCGTGCAAATTTTTGGGACAAGCGCAAGAAGTTGCCTGTTCAGCTTCAACAGATGAAAGATTTAATGATTAAGCCTACAAGACGTTATCCTGTCTCTCGTGCAGCAATAACTGTTACTAAGCCAAAATCTAAAGCGACTGTACAACGTCAATGGTTAAATTTATTAAGAAGAAGCAATAATAGTGGAGCGATGCATATTGACTGAAAATGTTATTGAACATGACTGTCATGGATGCAACCAGTCTGTTTCTTTTATAAAAAAACGATATAAAGGCAAGAAATATTGTTCGACTTGTTATGCCCGTATCTTTAAAAAGCGATTATGCCCAAGTTGTGGTGACTTTGCCCGACTCCCTAGAGATGATGAACAAGCCATTTGCAATGAATGTATAAAGAAACAACCCTGTATTCGATGTAATCAGACAAATAAACCAATAGGTAAGCTGACCGAATATGGTGTGGTGTGTAATAGTTGTTCCGTGTATTTTAGACCCATTGAGCCTTGTGAACGATGTGGTACGCCATCACAAAAATTGACCCGAATTTCACGATTTAATGATGATCTACGGGTATGTCCAAAATGTGCGACACGAGATTATGAGACATGCCCATCATGCCAGAAACATCGCTTATTGGAGTCTGATGTATCAGGACAAAGAACGTGTAAAAAATGTAGAGATAAGCCTCAGAAATCCTGTAAAGCATGTCATTGTATGATTGCAGCAGGTTGTGCTGATTTATGCGATGATTGTTATTGGCATCAAAATTTATGGAATAAATTTGATCAAAATCAGAAAGTATTTGAGTCTAGTGACTTAAAACAGCAGTATGAAAACTATATAGGCTGGTTAGAAAAGAAAGTTGGATCACATAAAGCTGCATTATATATAAATAAACATACCCATTTCTTTATTAAAACCGAAATAGATTGGAATCAATCTGTGCCTACTCCAAAGCAGTTATTAGTAAGGTTACGAAGTAGTGGGCTTAGAAAATTTGAATTGGTGATGCAATGGCTTGAAGAGGTGCATGACATTCGAATAGATATGGATAACAAAAAAAGTTGTTCAGAACGAGATCAGATGGAAAAGCTTGTGCAACGTATTTTGCAACCATCTTTGGCTTATGATGTTGTACTGGAATACAAAAATAAATTAGAAGAAAAAATCAAACGAGGTGAGACTTCAATACGTTCAGCGAGGTTGGCTGTAAAGCCTGCTGTGGCGTTGATGCTGTCAATGGAGGGAGAAAGTGCTCAATTACCAAATTTGGAGCATGTCAAAGCGTATCTTGCTGAATATTCTGGTCAAGCTGCTGCGCTCACTGGATTCATTAACTTTTTAAATGAGAATTACGGTGCTTCCATTGATTATTTAAAATTAAAAAAATCTGATTTTTTAAAGACTAAACAAAAGAAAAAACTAGAAATGGAACTTATTGCACTTACCCAAACTGATTTAAATGACAGTGAACTTATCTTAAGTTGGGTCAGAAATGGGCTTAGGTATTTTCATCAACTTCCTTACATAGATGCTCTAAAGATTAAAACGGAAATGATTACTGAGATTGAGGATGGTTTTACTGTTGTGCTTAATGGGCAATATTATTGGTTGCCAAAAACACAATAAGTTGAAGCACTTAAAATAATGATCAGCGAGTTAGCTGATCATTATTATTGAGATTTCAGCAGATTATTTTAGTAATTGTCACACCGATCATTAATGAAATATTAAAAGACGCGCTGAAAATTCTGAGATAGTAGTATGTGAGACCTTTATAGAGTAGATTTCCATGTGTTAATTAAGTTATCACCACCACCTAAAAAGTCACCTAATGAAGCTTTAAATGCTGTGTTTACACAATAAAGTTTTAAACTCATAAAGATGAAAATCAATAACTTATAACAAAAACAATTGAATAGATTTACATTATAGTTCTAAACTCAATCAAACATAAGTTTAGAACTATATGCAATTTTTGACATAATAGATTTAAACTCAGACTAATAATTAGCCCAAATATCATTAATCATGTATTGGTTTGAAGTTTCAAATAAAACACAAACCAATAGCTTATGTTTTGAAATCTTTTTAGCGTCTGAAATCGCTTTTTGTGGTTCATCATATATCATCGCTAATTCAGGTGTCCGAGCATAAGCAACTGAAAAAGAAATATTATTGTCATTAATTGCAGCTACAAATTCATCTTTTTCAGGTAGATGGATAACATAACCTTTTACTGTACTTTCTTTTGGTAAGCCTAGTTCAGCTAGAACTTCTGCTACACTTCTTTCAGTTCCATAAAAATCATCTTTTTGTTCTTGAGCTTGCTTTACTCTTTGCTCAAGTGTACCCCTTTGTTTAGCTTGTCCCATTTATTCAACCTTTTGGTTTACAAATATATTGTTTAAGTTTAGAACATTAATGTCTAGTTTACGACCTGATTGTCAAACTACAAATGCATAACGTAGAACAATCACATTAAGGCAATCGCCTATCAATTGAGTAGGCATATCGGATATATCATCTAAATTGATAGATGTTCTTAAATGACAATCACACAAAAAAAGTTTAATAGTTTCAGAATGTTCATTATTTGCTATAACCATCTCTGTTAATTTTAAAAGAGAATCTACGCCTTTTCGATAAGCTTGTTCATGAGATACACCAAAGTATGAGGATATTTTTAACAGCACATTTTCGGAACAAGAAACATTTAGAGTTGGGCTTATTAACATCGTATTCATATTTATGATTCCTTTTATAACTTATTAAAAATAAAGGGATAGATCAAAATTCTACCCCTTCATGAAATTATCGTAGTAACAGGACTGGTTTATTAGCGCTTGTGATCACTTTTGTGGTGGTGCTGCCAATAAAAAATTGACGTATCTTTGAATGACCATAAGCCCCAACCACAATCAAATCGATTTGATGCTGTTCAGCGTAATTGATAATTGCCTTATCAACTTCACCATCCAACGTATTCGAGGTGATATTAAAACCTTGTGATTCAAGTTGCTCTTTTGCCCAAGAGAGCTGATTTTGCATTTCACTATTCGGATTTCCGACATAAACCAAATGTACTGCAAGACCTTTAAGTAATGGACTTGACGCAATGCGTTCAACACATTTTCTTGCAGTCTGACTTCCATCAAAAGCAATTAAAAAAGACTTAGGTGGACTAAATGGTGCAGACGTTATTAATACGGGTTTATGAAGGGCACGAACAACATTTTCAATATGGGTTCCAATTTTACTGGAATCATGCTCGGTTTCATTCCCATGCTTACCCATAACAAGAACTCTAATGTCGTCTTCCATTCCCATGATTGTTTCTAAAACACTGCCATGGCGTTGAAAACTTTGAGCATCAATAGAGAACTTCTCCAATAAATAGTTCTTTGCTTCCCGAAGAAGAATCTGGCCATGCTCTAGCTCGATTTTTCCCTTACGTTCTTCGAGTTCAACCAATTCTTTGAGCAAGGTTTCTCGACTTCCTAGACCAATTGCACCACTTAAATCTTGTGGTGCTTTTGCTTTTGGCTTATCAATGACATGCAATAGTTTAATAGGTGAATTAAGTTTATCGCTAAACCAAGCTGCATAATCACACACAGTATTTGTTACTAATGATCCATCAATACATGCAATAATTTTTGACATAACTAATCCCTCTTAGTGGCTATTTAAGCGATCTAAAGCATCTGGCTTATCATGGATACCAAACTTATCGACTAATGTTTTACTAGCTTCATTCATTCCAATAAGTTCGACTTCTGTTCCTTCACGTCTAAACTTAATGACCACTTTATCTACGGCAGCAACCGCAGAAACATCCCAGAAGTGTGCCTGACTGACATCAATCACCACTTTTGAAAGTGCCTCTTTGAAATCAAATGCAGAAGTAAATTTATCTGCTGAACTGAAGAACACTTGACCTGTTACCGTATAAGTACGTGTGCTTTCTGATTCATCAAATACAGATTGAATCGCCATATAGCGTTCAATTTTATTGGCAAAAAATAATGCAGAAAGAAGAACACCGACTAATACACCATAAGCCAGGTTATGTGTGGCAACAACTACGACGACTGTAACGATCATCACGATATTGCTAGAGAGAGGATATTGGCGGATATTGCGCAGAGAATCCCAGTTAAATGTTCCAATTGATACCATAATCATGACAGCAACCAGTGCAGCCATTGGAATGGCTTTAAGCCAGTCACTGATAAACACCACCATAATTAACAGAAAGACCCCTGCACTAAATGATGATAAACGGGTACGTCCACCAGATTTCACATTAATAATGGATTGACCAATCATGGCACAGCCTGCCATTCCGCCTAAGAAGCCTGAAGCGACATTGGCAACACCTTGCCCTTTACATTCTCGGTTTTTATCACTGGTGGTATCTGTTAAATCGTCGACAATTGTTGCGGTCATCATGGACTCAAGTAAACCCACGGCTGCCAAACCTAGTGAATAGGGTAAAATAATAGCTAAAGTTTCAAGATTTAAAGGAATATCAGGAAGCAAGAAAATTGGAAGCGTATCCGGCAATTGCCCCATATCACCGACAGTTCTTACATCTAAACCAATGAATAAGGCAAAGAGCGTAAGTAGGACAATACAGATGAGGGGAGAGGGTAAAAGTTTCCCTATCACTGGGATATAGGGAAATAGATAAATAACCGCTAAACCACCGATTGTCATCGCATAAACATGCCAAGTGACGTTGGTAAGTTCAGGCAATTGAGCCATAAAAATTAGAATAGCCAAGGCATTTACAAAGCCAATAACGACTGACTTTGATACAAAACGCATCAAGGCTCCTAATTTTAGATAGCCTGCTAGGATTTGAATAAATCCTGTCAAAATTGTGGCTGCTAATAAATATTGCAGACCATGCTCTTTAACCAGTGTGACCATTAATAAAGCCATAGCACCAGTTGCAGCAGAAATCATACCAGGACGACCGCCCACAAAAGCAATCACAACAGCAATACAGAATGAAGCATATAGCCCCACTTTAGGATCAACGCCTGCAATAATGGAGAAAGCAATTGCTTCAGGAATTAGAGCCAAAGCAACAACAATACCCGCAAGAACATCCCCGCGAATATTGGAGAACCATTGTTCTCGAATAGTGGATAACATGAAAATAGCCTATTTTTTTAAATTTTAGGAAAGGCTAGTGATGTGATATATACAACACACAAGCGACTACACCACATCACTAGACAGTGATGAGTTATTTACAAAAAGATGGGTAAATAAACTAGGGTGGAGTCAAAAGCATAAGTGTGTGAATACGAATAGAAATTTAAATTGAACTGTTAGTATAGGCGAACTGAACGAAAATTTCACTCTTTTTTATTTCGCAAATTTATAGAAAACATGAAATACCAAGTAATTTCATGAACATATGATTGTATAAAAAATATTCTTTAATTAGGATTTGTCCTTCTGTAAGCTTATGAATAAATTTTTAAAGCGATTTTTCCATTCATCTGGTGTTGCGTATAAATGTTTTATTGCAATCATTTTATGAATGAAACTATCACAGTAGAGTGCCCATTTTTTTATTCCCTTGGCATTTTCTAGTTCAATACAGATTTTTTTAATTTGTTCGCTTGTTAACTTATTCTGAGTAAAAATAAGAAAGGCACAAAATGCTTCATGATTTTTATTTTTATGTATATCGATGAGATAGGAAAATCCATTTTGATCTTTTAAGTCTAATTTTAAGAACAATAATTTTCGCCCTTTATCATAATCAATCCATGAGGGATGCTTGGGTTCAGGCACAAGTTTTTTGATTTGAAGCAAATTAATACTCGCTATCATTTCACCATGTTCATTAATTGCAGACAGATGTTCCAGAGGAGAACCCATTTCAGAAGCAAGTTCTTGGAGAGATTGGATAATGTATTGAATGTCAAAACGTTCATCTCTGCTAGGTGGTGTATCTGTCGTTTCAGATTTTTTGATCTTAGTATTTTGATTACCATAGGGTTCATCAGAAGATGTTTCAACCTCTTCTGATTTATCTGAATAAGGTTGATTAGATGCTCCGACTTCAATTGGATCATCGGTTGGTTCATTAAAAGAATACTTCAGAATACCTTGTGTATTTCCAGTTTCCACCTCAGAACGCTTACGATATTCACCGCTTGTTCTTGATGGTGGTTTTTGAGTATTGATGTGCTCATTCTTATTTTGACTTTTTTCACGAGGTCTAGGATTTTTCTCATCAGGCTTTGAAATTGTATTGGTCAGGTCTTTGTTGACATCAATCATGTGATCGTTAATAGGATCAAATTTTTTCACTCTAGTGATAAAAAAACGAGTCTTATTGTCATCTAGCCAAATTCCTTCTGCTTCAAGGAAAAGCTTTGTGGGATGTGGTGGAAACACAATGGGATACCTTTTGCCTGTACCCTGCTGAAGATGATTAAACTCGGTAATTTCCATACTTCGTTGAATTTTATCAACTATCGTTTGCACATATGGGTTTAAGGCAAGATTAGCAAGAAAAATAATTGCAGTCTCGCCTATATCTTCATATGGCTTTCTGATTTTAATTTTATATTCAACATTATCGTCCACAATTTCTGTTGTATAAGATTCTAAAAAACGATTAATGATGGATTGACTCGAAGTTCCTAATAAAAGTCCCCTAATATCCTTCCGATTGACGAATAAGCTATGCAATACATGAATTGATGATGTGATGACTTGAGTTCCATCATTGGAATGCATTAGGCAATGATTCACTTTGCGATATGAATCATTGGTATATTTGGTAAATGGATAGCCTTGAAGAACATAATCAACTTTATTTGGGAGGAAATAGTTTTTTAAAGGAATGTAGTAGTCAGAAGTATTGGGGATTCTGTCCGTAAGTTTTATATTCTTAGGTTTATTATTGGTGAAGTCGAAAGAAAATCGTTTTGTAATGAGTTTTCCTGAAAACCGATAGGATTGATCGGTTAAAACATTTCCATCCCAAATACTGCCATGTTGAACAGCATCAAGATCAAGTACGGGAACAAGGAATGTTGAGCACTTATCTAAAAATAACCATTGATCACTTTTTCTAATCTCAATTAATAACACTTCAACAAAAGGATTAGTTGAATCGTTATCTTCGTTTCTAACAAGTCCACCATATCTATAAACCACTCGACTAATATTATCGTTTGGGAAGCAATCAATAGTCGTTATTTTGTCATTATTAACAGGCATATATTTTTACAAAATGAAAAATTAAAGCATATAGATAATATACTTTTTATTCTTGCTCTAGTTTATTTGTGTAAACTCTGATTTATTTGTGGAACTGACAACCGCCCCCAACCAGTGCAATTGCTGATGCTGTATGGTGGGGCGCGCGAAATGGACGCTGCCCAAAGGTATGTGGTGTATTTGAAATAGAATAAATACTTGCAACTTCAAGAGTTTCTTGAGTAGAAAGTGGCGGTAAAATAGAAGGCAGGCGTGAAGCCAATAAAGTTTTACCTGTGCCTGGTGGTCCTTTAAAGAGCAGGGAGTGTCCCCCAGCGGCAGCAATTTCTAGTGCACGCCGTGGCCGTAGCTGACCTTTAACATCTGCAAGGTCAAATTTATAGGGCATTTCATTTGAATGGGCACTTGGCTGCGCATGAGCTAGCTTTTGTGTGCCTAAAAAGTGCTCGCACACCTCTTTTAAATGATTAACTGGATAACACTCAAGATTAGGTAAATGGCTAATATCTTGGCTATTATCGACGGGTAAAACGATTTTATGCTGAGCTTGCTGGCATGCCATTGCTAAAGTTAAAGCGCCTGATACGGGTCTTACATGACCGTCTAGAGCCAACTCTCCAATAAATTCAAAGTCTTCTGTGCAGTTTTCCGAAAGTTGACCAGAGGCAATTAAGATGCCTAAAGCAATTGGTAAATCTAGCCGTGAACCATCTTTGGGCAAATCTGCAGGAGCAAGGTTAATGGTCAGCCGCTTAGTTGGAAATTGAAATCCACTGTTAATAATAGCTGAGCGAACCCTATCCTTACTTTCCCTAACCGCTGCTTCCGCTAAGCCTACAATAGTTAGAGAGGGTAATCCTTGACTCACATGCACCTCAACCTCAATGAGAGGCGCATGTAATCCTAAAAGTCCCCGAGTATAAATTTTAGAAAAAGACATCTTATTGTTCCATTATGGTGCTTCATTTTTAATCGTTGTAAAGTATAAGTGCGCTACGTTGGTGCTTATTTTTTATTCTTTAAAGCTTCTTCTAATAGACTGACTTGTTTTTGTAGCGCTTCTAAACGTTGATTGGCTAAATGAAGGGCTGTTTTTTGTCTTTCGATTTCTTGTTTAGAGACAAGATCTAATTTCTCGACAGTTTCATTTAATAATGCACGTAAGTTTTTTTCTAAATCTTTTTTAGGCTCGTCAATTTGTTCCAAGATGGCCTGTAATAGAGTTTCTAGCATGAGATATCCAAACTGTTGTATTACCTTATGCTCGCCAGTTTAACACTGCTTGAATCTAGGATATAGGCTTCTTGGCTTTTAGCCATGTCATAACGATAAATTGAAATAAAAACAGGACTGAAAATTCATTTTATTTTTAGTTGCTCATCTACATCTTGATAACTAAATAGGTTATAAAGAAAGCTCATGCAAAAGATTCATATCCTCCAACCTTTGAAATATTGGCATGAAAATTGAACATAAAACCTTACTGGTGAAAAGAAGCCGAAGGAAACAAACATGAAGCTTGTAACTGCAATTGTAAAACCGTTTAAATTGGATGATGTGCGTGAAGCACTCTCTGACATTGGTGTACAAGGGATTACCGTAACTGAAGTTAAAGGTTTTGGTCGTCAAAAAGGACATACAGAACTTTACCGCGGCGCTGAGTATGTGGTTGATTTCTTACCTAAAGTAAAAATCGAAATTGCGATTAGTGATGAAATGGTCGACGCGGTAATTGAGTCAATTACACGTGTGGCAAGCACTGGAAAAATCGGCGACGGTAAGATTTTTGTGACTAATCTGGAACAAGTCATCCGTATCCGTACAGGTGAAACAGGACCAGATGCTGTCTAAATTGGCACAAAGCTTGCTGAGCAATAAATAGCTCGCAAATGAGGTTGGGGGACACGAATGAAAAAAATGCTTATGGCGCTGAGTTTAACCGGCGCACTTTTGGGTGGTACTGCCGCTTGGGCAGAAGAGACTGTAACAACACCAACATCTGAGGTTACAGCAACATCAACGTCTGAAGCTCCTGCAACAATTGCAGCGGCACCAGCAGCTGAGGAAACTCCGGCCGCACCGACACCGACTGCAAAACTCGATACTGGTGATACATCTTGGATTTTAATTTCAACAGCTTTGGTTCTGTTGATGACAATTCCAGGCTTGGCGTTATTTTACGGTGGTATGGTCCGTAAGAAAAATGTCTTAAGCACTATGATGTTTAGCCTTTCTGCTGCAATTTTAGTAAGTTTGCTCTGGGTGATTGCAGGTTATTCAATCGCGTTCTCTGGCACAGGTGCATACTTTGGTGATTTGTCTAAAGCAATGCTCAATGGCGTCGCTTTTGATGCACTAAGTGGGACAATTCCTGAAAGCCTCTTTGTTATTTTCCAAATGACTTTCGCCATCATTACTGTCGCAATTTTGAGTGGCTCGATTGCTGACCGTATGAAATATTCAGCTTTCATGGCATTCATTGCAATTTGGGTACTTGTGGTTTATGCGCCAATTACTCACTGGGTGTGGGCGGCAGATGGCTGGTTATTTAAAGCAGGTGCATTAGATTTCGCTGGCGGTACGGTTGTACACATTAACTCCGGTGTTGCAGGTCTAGTTGCTGCTTATATGCTTGGTAAACGTATTGGTCTTGGCCGTGAATCTATGGCGCCACATAACTTAACTTTAACTGTAATCGGTGCAAGTTTACTTTGGGTGGGTTGGTTCGGCTTTAACGGTGGTAGTGCTTTAGGTGCTGGTGCTCGTGCAAGTATGGCAATTTTAGTGACTCAAGTTGCTGCCGCTGCTGCTGCGTTCTCTTGGTTGGTAGTAGAACGTATGATCCGTGGTAAAGCTTCTGTATTGGGCGGTGCGTCTGGAGCTGTTGCTGGTTTAGTTGTGATTACTCCTGCAGCTGGTTTTGTTGGTGTAGGCGGAGCTTTAGTAATGGGCCTTATTGGTGGCGTAGTCTGCTTCTGGGGTATTACGGCACTTAAACGCTTACTTAAAGCAGATGATGCTTTGGATGCGTTTGGTTTGCACGCTGTAGGTGGTATTGTCGGTGCGATTTTAACTGGCGTATTTTATAGTGATGAAATCATTAAGGCAGCCAACGTAGCATTAGCACCAACATTCGCTGGTCAGTTGTGGGTACAAGTCGAAGGTGTGCTTGCGACAATGGTTTACAGTGGTATCGCAACTTTCATTATTCTTAAAGTGATTGACCTTATTATTGGACTTCGTGTTAATTCCGATGATGAACGTATGGGTCTGGACTTAAGCCAACATGGCGAACGTATTGAATAATCACTAATAATTCTTATATCAAAAACAGTCTTGTGCTGTGATCAAAGCGATGCTTTGATCTCGGACAGGACTGTTTTTTTGTCTCATAGAATGCTGGTTCTGTAAGTGTAGAAATTTTGCTACACTAGGTCAAAGTAATTGACCCTATTAAGTCCGCTATGCATTGTCCATTTTGCAACGCCGCAGATAGTAAAGTCATCGATTCGCGTCTAGCCGCAGAAGGCTGTCAGATTCGTCGACGTCGTGAGTGTGTAAGTTGCGGTGAACGTTTTACCACTTTTGAAAGCTATGAAGTGGTGATGCCCCGTGTGATCAAATCGAATGGAAAAAATGAACCGTTCGATGAGGCGAAGCTACGTCGTTCGCTTATGCATGCCTTACAAAAACGTCCAGTGACACAAGAGCAGATCGAGACGGTTCTAAGCGATATTCAGTTGCAAATTCGCCGTTTGGGTGAGCGTGATGTGAAATCCAGAACGATTGGTGAGATTGTCATGCAATCTTTATTTGCACTTGACCACGTTGCCTATGTTCGTTTTGCTTCGGTTTATCAAGACTTTCAGGATGTTGAAGCGTTTCGCCGCCAAATTGAGCAAATGCAACAACGTGAACACTAATCATTTGAGATTTTTATGTCTGAGTTAAAACAAGATCAATACTGGATGCAGCAAGCCATTGAACTTGCCAAACGAGGACTCTATTCGACAAAACCAAATCCAAATGTTGGTTGTGTCATCGTCAAAGATAATCAGGTGATTGGTGAAGGTTTTCACCCTAAAGCTGGTCAGCCCCATGCGGAAGTTTTTGCATTACGTCAGGCAGGCGAACAGGCACAAGGCGCAACTGCTTATGTGACGCTTGAGCCGTGTGCTCATTATGGGCGAACCCCTCCGTGTGCTGAGGCGCTGGTTAAGGCGCAAGTTAAAAAAGTGGTAGTGGCATGTCCTGATCCAAACCCGCTTGTTGCAGGTAAAGGTGTTCAGATATTAAAAAATGCCGGTATTGAAGTAGAAATCGGTATTTGTGAAGATTTGGCAGCTCAACTTAATCAAGGCTTTTTAAAAGCGATGTCTACAGGCATGCCATATGTACGACTAAAAGTTGCTTCTAGTCTTGATGGGCGTACTGCAATGGCATCAGGTGAGTCGAAGTGGATTACAGGTTCTGCGGCCCGTCAAGATGTACAACATTGGCGTGCGATTTCAGGCGCCGTGATTACAGGTATTGAAACTGTAATTGCCGATGACTGCCAACTTAATGTACGTTCACTTCATAATATTGATATCGAAACGGTTGCTCAGCCAAAACGTGTAATTCTAGATCGGAGAGGGCGTTTACCACTCACCGCTAAAATATTAGAAAATCCTGAAACTGTGATGGTCATGGGACCATATCGTCAGGAACTTGCTGACTTAGGCGTGATACAATTAGAAATTCAGCCTTTAAAAACACTATTACAGACCTTATCTAAGCAATACCAAATTTATGATGTGCTGATCGAGGCTGGCGCGACATTATCAAGTGCCTTTTTGCAAGAAGGCTTGATTGATGAAATGATCAGTTATGTGGCTCCAACTTTATTGGGGCAAAGTGCAAGAGCCATGTTCAATGCAGATTTTGAATATATGGCACAGCAACTTCGTTTTAAACTTCTTGATGTAACACAACTTGATCAAGATATACGCTTAAGGTTAATCCCTACGCAAGAGAAAGTATGAATTCAGAGCCTTCGGTATACCACAAACGTCGTCATGCAGCCCGCACGACAGACGAATATCTTTTCCATCAGCTTGTCCCGTATTTGGGCAACAAGCGCCGATTGCTCCACTTGATTTTAGAAGCTCTGGAAATCACAGGGACGCTGAATAGCAAGAAAAAGAACCCCCCGATTTTTGCCGACTTTTTTGCAGGCAGTGGGGTGGTTTCTCGTTTAGCACGTCAAAATGGATACCGTGTCATTGCCAATGATTGGGAACCTTATAGTCATGCTTTAAATCATGCAATTTTAGCGTGTGTCGATGCACCTGCTTTTAAAGAGTTGGGTGGCTATCAGAAAGCGATTGATTATTTAAACCGCTTACCCGAGGTTAAAGGCTGGGTAACACACAATCTTTGCCCTCGTAATGATGATGTATACGATCCTTCGCGCGACCGTTTGTTTTTTAAGCGTCGCAATGGTATGCGTATCGATGCGATTCGCCAGCAAATTGCCACATGGCAAGCGCAGGGTGCAATTAATGATGTAGAAATGAGTGCTTTGCTTGCGCCATTACTCTATTCAGCAAGTTTTGTGAGTAATACCAGTGGTGTATTTAAAAGCTTCCACCAAGGGTGGGGCGGACGTACACAAACAGCATTAGAGCGTATCGAATCACTACTTTGGTTAACTCCGAGCCGTTTCTGTGAGATTGGCGACCGTAAACGCCCTGCTGCTGAAATGTGGTGTGTAGATGCTCAGCATCTAGCAAATCAAATGAGCGGTTTTGAAGTAGATGTAGCCTATCTTGACCCACCTTATAATCAGCATGCTTACAGTAGTAACTATCACGTTTTAAATGCGTTGACGTTATGGGATCAAGTCGATTTACCACCGCCAGATACGAAAGGCTATAAGAGTGGTATTGACCGTGCATGGCGTAAAGAACGTCCAAGTCCTTATAACTCTTCTAAACATGCAAAAGATGCGTATGAAAAATTACTTTCAACCATCAATGCACGTTATATTCTGACCAGTTATTCGACCGATGGTAACATTGAGCCGAAAGATTTACTGATGGCCAATCTGGAACGTGGAAAAGTGACTTTACTTACTCAAGATGTTCCACGTTATCGCGTAAGTAAACAACGTCAGTCAGAGCGTGCACGTGTGCTTGAGTTTATTGTGATTACAGATACTCATGCCAAACCAGGGCCACCGTTACGTCAATTGTTAGGCCAGCTTTACCACTTTGCCGAGCTAGGTGGTGTAGATACATCAGGTAATAGTACACAGCTCGCACTTTGGTAAGCGCTGCAATTTAAGCAGTGTAAAAGATTTGGAGATTGAGCCATGTTTACAGGCATTATTGAAAGTTTAGGTAAAGTAGAAAGCCTGCAAAGTGTAGGTGGCGATGTGCGTTTACGTATTCAAACCGATTTGGATATGTCTGATGTACATTTGGGTGACTCAATTGCAACTAACGGGATTTGCCTCACAGTGATTGAGTGGGGTGATAACTGGTATGCGGCTGATGTATCTCGTGAAAGTTTAAACCGCACGACTTTAGGTAACTGGAAAGTGGGTCAACGTGTCAATGTTGAAAAGGCAATGTTACCGACCACTCGCTTTGGTGGGCACATTGTAAGTGGTCACGTTGATGGTGTAGGTGAAATTACCCTAGTACGTGAAGATGCTCGCTCAATTTATTTTGAAGTGACTGCGCCTGTAGAACTTGCTAAATATCTGGCAGAGAAGGGTTCAGTAACTGTAGATGGTATTAGCTTAACGATTAATCATTTACGCGGTAATATTTTAAGTTTAAACCTCATCCCACACACAGCAGAGCGTACTAATATTGGAACGTGGCAAGTGGGTAGCAAGGTCAATCTTGAAGTTGATGTTTTAGCACGTTATATCGAACGCTTATTACTAGGTGATAAAGCTGCTGAACAGAAAACCGAATCAAATATTAGTATGGCCTTCTTAGCTGAAAATGGTTTTTTAAAATAAACTTTTAAATTACCAAAATGAAAAACCGGACATACGTTCCGGTTTTTTATTTTAAAAATTAATGCTTGGTGAGAGTAACTGAGTATGTGCCGACCCAAGGTTTATTATGCTGAGTGCGAGTAATTGAAAATTCGCCTTTTTCCGATGCTCGTGTGAGTAAGATTGAAAGCGAATTAAAGTCGTTATGACTCATATAAAGTTCTTGTGCTGAGAAGGTCCATTGCTCGCCTTGATTAAGTTGCTCAATTTGCGTTGAAATCTGATGCGGAATGTCCATTTCTTACCCTCATTAATTTTCATAAATAATCATGACTTATTCTTATAATTGCTTGAACCATAAGAATATTATGCATGACCATTTTGTGACAATTAAATGTCATTTTTATGACAGGAAGAATATTAAAACTTTACTTTTCTATTTTTTCATCAGAAAAGTTAGAATTCTTTAAAATATATTCAATTTCTTCTTGAGCCGCAGCATGCAGTTTGGCACGGAAAACTGTTACCGCCTGTTCAATTAAGCTTTCAGCTTCAAGTTCTAGGCGAACGCGTACACTTTCAAGCTCAGATAAGATCTGATCGTCAGTAATGCTAAGTTTTGCACCAGAAGAATAGTCAATTGCTGGCGTTTCAGGGTTTTTCTGATAACGTGCAGTATATTCAGCAACTTCTTGTTCTAAATGACTGCGTAAAGCCTGCAAAGCTTCCGTTTGTTCACTAAATTTACGAACTTCGTCAGCCTGTAATTCAGCAGCATAAGCTGCTTCCTTTGCGCGCTTATCTGCAAGAGCTTTTTCTAACGCAAGTTGGCGACGAATTCGCGCTTGCTCGATTAACTCTGCCTTTAAGTCAGCATATGCCTTTTCAATATTTTGTTGTGATTCTAACTGAGCTTTTTCGTCATTTAAAACCCACAGTTGAATAGGGGTCTGAGGCTCTAATAAATCACAAATACGAGCTAAATCCTGTTGATAAGCATGACGGACAGCTTCAGGCGCATTTAACCATCTTTTTTTAAAATCTTGCCCGACATTTAATGCCACCACAGTTCTCCTTTGCTCAACAGTATTTACATTTTAGCGCGTTATAATTTAAAGGTTCGAGGTTCTATACCTAAACGACGATACATTTTAAATTTTTCTCGGCCAATTTGCTTGGCTGCTTCATTATTTTCAACAATTTCTATAATGTGGCTAAAATGATTCACTTGTTCAAGTGCATGATTGTTAAAATTAAATACCAGCCAACCTTGTTCAGAAGGTTGTTTAGCCGAAACACATACTGCCGCATCTACCTGATCAACGCCATGGGCAATAAAGCTGGTCGGATCAAAGCTCCACAATTTTTCATCAAGTGTTTGTTGTAACTGCACATCTGGGCAATACCACCAGATTTGTGAATGCTTTAGTAAAATTTTTCGACATAAACGGCAAGCACTATCGACTTGCCGTTCTTCACTGGTTTCAAACAGATAAAAGCTAACTTTAGCCATTCGTACTTACACGGTTAGCCAAGAATTGCATAAGTAGCGGTACTGGACGACCAGTTGCGCCTTTTGCTGAGCCTGATAACCATGCTGTTCCGGCAACATCTAAGTGAGCCCAGCGATAGTCACGAGTAAAACGCTCAAGGAAACAGGCTGCTGTAATTGCGCCGCCGTGTGGTCCACCAATGTTAGCGATGTCTGCAAAAGGAGAGTCCAGTAATTCCTGATAATCATCAATCACTGGCATGCGCCATACACGGTCAAATGACTGCTCACCAGCTTGTTGGAGTTCAGCTGCCAAAGTATCGTCCGGAGAGAATAAACCACTCAGTACTTTACCTAACGCAACTACGCAAGCACCAGTTAATGTTGCGATATCAATCACAACTGCCGGATTGAAACGTTTGATATACGTTAAGGTGTCGCAAAGGACTAAACGGCCTTCAGCGTCAGTGTTTAAAATTTCAACGGTCTGACCACTCATGGTTGTTACAATATCGCCTGGGCGAGTTGCTTTACCTGAAGGCATATTTTCCGCAGCTGCAATCGCACCCACAACATGGATTGGAAGACGTGCCTCACATAAAGCACGGATTGTGCCGAGTACAGAAGCTGCACCACACATATCGAACTTCATTTCATCCATGCCAAGTCCTGGTTTTAAAGAAATACCGCCTGTATCAAAGGTTACGCCTTTACCGACAAGTACGACAGGAGCTTGTTCAAGCTGTGCTTGGTATTCAAGAGTCACAATACGGCCCGGACGCTCAGACCCTTTGCTGACTGCAAGAAATGCATACATGCCTAAATCAGCCATTTGTTGCTCATTTAAGACAGTGACTTTAAGTAAGTCTGGGAATTCTGCCGCTAAAGCTAATGCCTGTTCTGCCAGATATTCAGGGAAACAGATATTACCTGGTCGGTTTCCTAAGTCACGAGCATAAGACTGACCAGATTGTACGGCATGTACTAAAGCGAGTTGATTTTCATCAAGGCTGGTTTGTGAGCTAATTAAATCAACTTGTTGTAACACAAATTCATTTTTTTTCGATTTAAACTCATCATAACCATAAGCTGCTTGAGTTAAGCTTAATGCAAATAAATAATGGTATTCGACAGGTAACGCAGCAATATCAATTGCGATATGCTTAAATTTATTTTGTGCCGACTTGATAATGGTTTGCGCCAATTTTGCTAACTTAGCTGCTTGAAGTTCAGCTGCTTTTCCTAAACCAAGTAATTGGCTATGGGGCTGAGTGCTAAGTTGACCAAATAATGGCAACGTTTCATTGAAGTTGGCTTTAAATTGAGTTGCTGTAAGAATACTTTCTAGATTATTGATTTGATATGTATTGAGATTGCTTTGTAGCTGTTCTGAATCAACTAAAATCCACAAAGATTCATTAGATGTTTGTTCAGGAAAAGTTGTATAAGTTGTAAATTTCATGGCTGCCGTGATTGCCTATAGAAAGTTATGTTGGATTAAAACATTGAAACACTTTCAAGCATAGCGTTGCAATGTGCGGTTTTATATTTTTAACATTCGGGTAAACTAGCGTTCGTCCCGATTAGCCTTTTGGAAGTATTAATTTGATTATTCGGCGTTATCTCGTCAAGCAAGTTGTCTCTACCTCATTGGTGGTCATTGCATTATTGACCTTAATCATGATGGGTGGTCGTCTGATCAAATACTTTGGTGTGGCGGCACAGGGGCGGCTAGATGCCAGTATCTTGTTTAGCATCATTGGATATCGTTTACCTGAATTTCTAACCCTCATTTTACCACTTGGGTTTTTTATTGGTTTAATGTTGGTGTTTGGTCGTTTATATGTTGACCATGAAATGGCCGTATTGAATGGTAGTGGGGTAAGTCGTCATCAGTTAGCGCGCTTACTTATTCCAATGACACTGGTTTATATGGTGTGTCAGTCCGTACTTATGCTTTGGATGACGCCGTGGGGACTTCGTGAATTCGAAAAATTAACTACAACCCAAGCAGTGCGTACAGGGTTTGACTTGGTGCGACCAAGAGAGTTTATTTCTTCTGGACCTTATACGATTTATGCAGGTTCATTGTCGGAAGATCGAAAAAACCTTAAAGATATTTTCTTTTATCAGCGTGCAGCCAAAGAAGGCAAGCCAGATGTCATGATTTTGGCAAAAGAGGCGACTCGTGTAGAAGTTGCAAATGACACCGCCAATGTCGTTGATCTCGTTCAAGGTCGTCGCTATGAAATATTCCCGGGACAACCAAAATATACACAAGCAGAGTTCCAGTCTTATCGTCTACGTTTAGAAAATGACAAAGATGTTAAGTTTGAGAGTGGCGATGTAGAAGCACTTTCCACATCAAAACTATTTTCTAAAGCAAATGATCCGGTCGTAAGAAGTGAGTTGGGCTGGCGCTTATTTGGTCCGTTTACCATTATTATTGCCTTGATGCTATCTGTGGCATTGTCGGAAGTAAGCCCGCGACAAGGTCGTTATTATCGTCTTATTCCATCTATCTTTATTTTCGCGAGTTTGATCGTACTCATGATTGCAATTAAAATTCGTATAAGTAAAGGAGAACTGGATATTTGGGCTTATCCAGTGGCTTTATTGGTTTATGCAATCGCAGCTGCCTTATTTTCACGTAAGCAGAAATTAGGGCCGAAAATCAAGAAACAGATTAAGCGAGTGAAATTATAATGTTAGCACGTCGAATAGTCGCCAAATATGTGACGAAAACCACTGCGCTCGCAATGTTTGGTACCACCATTGTTTTGTCTGTTTTGCAAATCCTGTTTACTTATCTGGGTGAATTAGGTGAGCTAAAACCTGACTATAATGCATGGCAAGCTTTTATCTATGTGTTATGGGGTGCCCCTCGCTATCTATATGAAATTTTACCTATCTCGGCCTTAATTGGCGCTGTGATTGGGTTAGGCGCTTTAGCATCCAATAGTGAGCTGATCGTGATGCGTTCGGTCGGGATTAGCTTATGGCGTATTGTAGGTTGGGTTATGCGCTCAGCTTTGCTACTTATTGTTTTATCTTTTGCTCTAAGTGAGTGGGTTGTTCCCTATACAAATGAGAAAGCGCAAAGTGTCAAAAGCCATCGATCAGTTGCTGCTTTAGGTGAAGTGAAAGGTTATTGGTCACGAGAAGGGCAACGTTTTATTTATATTGATTATGCGAACTCACAAGGAAATTTAAGAGATATCCAGGTCGTAGACTTTAACAAAGACTACCATTTACAGTCTTTAATTAATGCAGAGCAAGGAAAGTTTATCCAGGATGGTCAATGGACTTTACAAAAAGCTAGCCAGATGGACATTCTTACAGATGGTAATTCGATACTAAATAATCATGATCAGCAGTCTTTAGGTTTGGCTCTACAGCCTAAATATGTACACATGGTGACTTTAGACCCTGAGGACTTGTCTCCAAGTCAGCTGATTAGTTTTATGCGCTATATGGACGAATATAGCCAAGTACCGAAAACTTACCAATTAGCTTTTTGGCAAAAAGTCGCTTCTCCATTTTCACTCATTACTCTTGTATTAGTGGCTTGTTCTTTTATTTTTGGTCCACTACGTCAACAGTCGATGGGTTTCCGTTTGGTGATCGCACTCTTCATTGGTTTAGGCTTTTATTATTTACAAGACTTCTTGGGCTACGCAAGTTTGGTATACGCGCCTTCACCAGCTTGGTTTGTACTCATGCCTATTATTTTAATGTTTGGTGCCGGAAGTTATTTGCTTTATCGGGCCCGTTAAATTGAAAGTATATGAATGGCTTTCTCAATGAGGAGCATTGGGGAAAGCCATAGGAAAAAATAGAGTCTTCACCGAAAATTCGGTAAGATATTGCGATGAAATTGTAGACAAAAGAGAAATTGATTATGACGGATGCAACTGCTGGCAAGATCCCTCACGTTCTGGTCATTATGGATGGTGTTGGACACCGTGAAGCGATTGAAGATAATGCTTTTCTTGCAGCAAAAACCCCGAATTTAACTGCAATGAAAGCAAAGCATCCAAATAGTCTCATTTCTGGTTCTGGTGAAGATGTTGGTTTACCTGATGGACAAATGGGTAACTCTGAAGTTGGTCACATGAACCTTGGCGCTGGCCGAGTGTTATACCAAGACTTCACACGTATTACTAAAGATATTCGTACTGGTGCTTTTTTTGAGCACGAAGTATTGGTTGATGCCGTAGAAAAAGCAAAAGCAGCGGGTGGCGCAGTTCATATTATGGGCCTACTCTCTGAAGGCGGTGTTCACTCACATGAAGATCATATTGTGGCGATGTGTGAACTTGCCTTAAAACGCGGTGCGAAAGTTTACTTACATGCATTCCTTGATGGTCGTGATACTCCTCCACGTAGTGCTCAACCTTCATTAGAAAAATTAGATGCTTTATTCGCTCAATATGAAGGCAAGGGCTGTATTGCAACCATGATTGGTCGCTACTTTGCAATGGATCGTGATAACCGTTGGGATCGTGTTGAGCAGGCTTACCGTTTATTAACGGAAGGTGAAGCTGTTCGTACTGCAACTACTGCGGTTGAAGGCTTAGAGCTTGCATATGCTGCAAATGAAAATGATGAGTTTGTAAAAGCAACCCGTATTGGTGAGATCGCTAAAGTTCAAGATGGCGATAGCGTTGTATTTATGAATTTCCGTGCTGACCGTGCCCGTGAAATTACGCGTGCGTTTGTTGAAAAAGATTTCGCAGGTTTTGAGCGTAAAGTTGTACCGAACCTTTCTAAATTTGTCATGTTGACGCGTTATCAGGCAAGCATTGATGCACCTGTGGCATATATGCCTGAAGAGTTAAAGAACTCGCTTGGTGAATATTTATCTTCTTTAGGTAAAACGCAATTACGTATTGCTGAAACTGAGAAATATGCCCATGTGACTTTCTTCTTTAGTGGTGGTCGTGAAGACGAATATCCAGGTGAAAAGCGTATTTTAATTCCATCGCCAAACGTTGCGACATATGACTTAAAGCCTGAAATGAGTGCTTATGAAGTAACTGATGAGCTAGTCAAAGCAATTAACTCGGGTGAGTACGACTTACTTGTTGTGAACTATGCCAATGGTGATATGGTCGGTCATACAGGCGTATTTGATGCTGCAGTTAAGGCTGTTGAAGCAGTTGATACATGTTTAGGTCGTGTATACGAAGCTGTAATGGCGAAAAAAGGCCATATGCTTATTACGGCTGACCACGGTAATGTTGAACAAATGCAAGATTATGAAAGTGGTCAGGTTCATACTCAGCATACAACAGAGCTTGTTCCTTTTATTTATGTGGGTCCAACCCAAGCAACGATTGCAGAAGGTGGCGTGCTTGCTGATGTTGCACCGACCATTCTGAACTTAATGCAGATTCCTGTGCCTGCTGAAATGCAAGGTCGTAATCTCATTACATTGTCTGCTTAAGCGATAGGTGACTAAATGCTGCAACACAATATATATAAAGCTTTTTTTGTTAGCGTATTGATGTGTTGCAGCCAGCTTGCTCTTGCAGCCCCTGTTGTAAAAGAAAAATTATCGCCTCTGCATGCTGATGCCCCAGAGTCAGAAGAAAGTTATGCAGAAGTACCTATTGAGTCTATTCAACAGTTTGTACAAATATATGGAATCGTCCGTGATAATTATGTCGATGAAAAATCGGATGATGCTTTATTTTTACAGGCAATTAAAGGTTTAGTCAGTGGTCTAGACCGTTACTCCCGCTATTTGTCAGCTGAAGAATACCGTCAACTCATTCAATATACTGAAGGGGATCTTGCTTCAGTTGATTTTGTACTAAGCCCCGAATCACATGTTCATAAATGGATGATTCGTGACCTTAAGACGGGTTCTGACTCATATAAACTAGGCTTAAGAAATGGCCAAACTATTTTAAAGATTGATAATCAGGAACTTAAAAATCTGACACATGATCAGGTGCTAGGTTTGCTTTATGGATCGATAGGCTCGACGCTTCAAGTACAAACAGAAGAGTCAAATAGTCCAATTAGTTTAGTCCGTAATAAAAAGATTGAAACCGATATTGAGCCTGTGATGTTGCACAATCAGGTGTTGGTATTAAAAATTAGAGTATTTCAACAAGATACCGCCAATGAGATTAAGCGTTTAATTGAAGAAAATAGTTCTTCGCGTTTAAAAGCGGTGTTAATTGATTTAAGAAATAACCCAGGCGGCTTGTTATCTGCTGCTGTTGAGTCAGCCGATTTATTTTTAAATCATGGCATTATTGTCTCTACAAAAAGTCGTTCAGAAGGCAACCAGCAATTTCAGGCTTTACCGGGTAACGATTTCCAAAATATAAAAGTTGGTATTTTAATTAATCACCGATCTGCCTCGGCAGCAGAAGTTTTTACTGCTGCAATGAAAGAGCATCAGCGTGCTTGGGTCATGGGTGAAAAAAGTTATGGAAAGGGTGTTGTGCAAAAGCTTTTCCCTTTACCAAGTGGGGCAGCGCTACAAATGACAGTCTCACATTACTACACACCAAATGGTAATATGATTGAGGGGCAAGGTATTCAGCCTAACCAGACTTATCCCTTACCTCCAGAAATGAAAGAAGAAGTTTATCTAGATCGTGTTGCCGATCTCCTTCTAAAAAGAAAGTAAATTTTATACTTCCTGTTCTGTCTCCGTATCTAAGCCAAATTTTTTCAGACGATAGCGTAAAGAGCGGAAAGTCATTCCTAATTTTTTAGCTGCTAAGGTACGATTCCAATGAGTCATATTGAGGGCATTGAGTAAAATATCTTTTTCAATATTTTCTAAATAACGTTCTAAGCCTTCACTTGGTAATTTTTTTACGACTTGAGGAGCTGCCACAGTGGTTTGTATGCTTTGAGCAGCCGAAGCAAAAGGATTATAAATATTCGCTCTTAGAGGAGCAGGATGTAAATGAGATACATCTATCGTGGCATCTTCACTTAAGGTAATTGCGCGCTCAATCATATTTCTTAATTCGCGAACATTACCCGGAAAGTGTTGCTGTAGCAGATAAGTTTTGGCCGCTTCTGTTAATTGTTTAGGTGGCGTTTCCCAATCCATACAAATTTTCTGAATAAAGTGATTGGCTAGTAAAAGGACATCTTCGCCACGTTCACGTAGAGGTGGCAATATGAGGTCCATAACATGAATACGGAAGAATAAATCTTGACGGAATTTACCTTGTCTAACCAATAAATCTAAATCTTGATGACTTGCACTAATCACACGGAAATCAACATCGATTTCCTGATCTGAACCGACAGGTCGGATCTTTTTTTCCTGTACTGCGCGGAGCAGTTTGACCTGCATACTTAAAGGTAATTCGGCAATTTCATCTAAAAATAAACTGCCACCGTGTGCCGATAAAATGAGGCCTTGCTTATCTTGAGTTGCTCCGGTAAAGCTCCCTTTTTTATGCCCAAACAACTCACTTTCCATCAGTTCGGTTGGAATAGCACCGCAGTTAATCGCAATAAAAGGGCCTTCACTACGGTTACTCAGCCGATGAACCAGATTGGCAACTACTTCTTTACCTGTTCCAGACTCACCGGTAACAAATACAGGTGCTTGTGAGCGCGCAATTTTTTTAATTGCAATACGTAGCTGCTGGATGGGTAGAGAACGGCCGATTAATAATTTATTTTCTAACGCATTCTCGGCAGCATCATGCTCTACTTTTTGCCGATTCAAGGCTTTTTGTAATAATTGATCTAGATGTACTTGGTTGACCGGTTTGCTTACAAAATCAAAAGCGCCTGCTTTTAATGCTGCAATTGCAATATCCATATTGCCGTAGGCGGTTAAAACGGCAATGGGAGTATTAGTATAATTTTGAGAGACATGTTTAACTAAATCTATCCCGCTCCCATCGGGTAGGTTTAAGTCGGTTAAACACGCATCGTAATGAAACTGAGTGAAGAGTTGTTTGGCCTGTTCAACCCGATAAGCAAGATGTGTTTTAATCCCCATTCGTGCAAGTGTCATTTGCATTAAAAGGCACAAATCTTCTTCATCGTCTACAAGCAAAACCAGTGGTTGCTGTTCTGCCATTTCCCCAAAAACCTAATAAAAAATCAATATATTATTGGGCATTCTATTCTGAAGCATGCCCCTTGTTTTTGCTCTACATAGGTGAGCTTTGCATGGTTCGCCTCACAAAAACTATGAGACAAATATAATCCTAAACCAGTTCCATTAATTTCGGTACTAAAAAATGGTTTAAATAATTGAGATATATCACGTTTTGAAACACCTTCACCGTAATCGATCACATCAATATAAATTTTATTTGTCTGTGAATGAATGTTGATCGTAATGTACGGTGAGTCGGGGGCATTATGCCGTAAAGCATTTCTCACCAGATTAATCATGACTTGTCTTAATTGTTTTTCATCAAATAAAAATTTTAAAGAACTATCCGAAATTTTAAGTTGAATTGAATGTTTAACGTCAAATAAATCTTCTTCGAGCAATGTATCTATGAAGTGTTTTACATCGATCTGGATAGGATGTGTTCTTTCGCTACGAGCAAGCCCTAAAGTATCTTGAACAATACTATCAATGCGTTTGGTTTGTTTGCCAATCATATGACGCAAAGTATTTTGTTGTTCTGGATCGCTATCTTTCAGTAACTCATTTGCTTGTACGATTGCAGCGAGAGGATTGCGGATCTCATGTGCAATACTTGCTGAGAGTTGCCCTAGCGCAGCAAGCTTAAGCTGTTGTGCTTGCTGATTAATTTGTTGGGCATCTTGTAAAATGAGCAGGGTTAGCGTTTGTTGTGGGACCAAAAGGTGTTGCACTTTAATGTTGATGGAGTACGCCGATAGCCGAGACTCAAAAATGAATCGGTCACCTTCTTTTAAGTCGCCAAACTTTAAAATTTCAAATAAATCGGTATGCCACTTTGCTAAAGGATATTTTTCATTGGCAAATTGAGGGGGAATACCCAAGAGTGAACAGGCCGCAGGATTACTGACAACGATGTCGTAATTCTCATCTAGAACTAAATAGCCTTCTTCAATTTGTTCTAAGATATAACGGTTAATATTTTGGAGTTGATAGAGTTCAATTGACTGGTGAAAGGTGAGTGCTTCAAGTAATTTAAAGCGCTGCACAGCAATTTGGCCAATACCGTGAACCACAAAAAATAAAAAAGCTAAGAGAGCGCTATTACCAATAGTATTTAGATTGTTATAGTCAAATAGACTACCTACAAATCGTTGGTAAATAACAGCGATAACCGCAAGCAATGTAATCAGCAAAGACATTCTTGCGCTGAGTAAAATCGCCGAGGTAAAGATGGCAATTACATAGAGTAAGCTGAGTTGTAAATTTGGTTCACCCACAGAAAAAGTTAGTAAACTCAGACAAATAATATCAACAATAAAAAATAAAATAAGCTGTCGCGTGGCTTGAGTGGCAATAAATTTAAAGCATAACAGCTGAACAAGACTTAAGAGCGAATAGCCGAGTAGTGTGTAGGAATATAAGGCAGGTTGCTGCAAACTGTTATCAGTTTGCGCATCGGTTAAAACCAAAATAATATTCAGGCTAACCGCAATAATAAGACGGTATAAGCCATACCAAGTGCCCAAACGAAAAATCGTATGGGACAAGGATGAATTTAAGGGAAATTGCATGTAAATTTGGTTATGGCTTGATCAAACCGTAACGAATCGCAAGATGTGTTAGTTTTACATCACTATCAATTCCTAACTTTTCAAAAATACGATAACGGTAAGTATTTACAGTTTTCACACTTACAAAAAGTTTATCGGCAATTTCTTGGGCACTAATACAGTTGACGACCATCATTGCAACTTGCATTTCCCGTTCCGATAACGAATCAAAAGGGGATTGTTGAGTGTCGGATAAATATGAGCTCGCGAGTTGTTCGGCAATATCTGCACTAAAATATTTACCGCCTTGCATGACCTTATTAATTGCACGAACCATTTCGGCAATTGGCGCGCCTTTAGTGATATAGCCTTTTGCACCGGCTTTTAATAATAAAGATGGGTAAGGCTCTTCGGCAAGGCCGCTTACAGCAATGACTTTCGTCTCTGGAGCCGTCTGTAATAAACGACGGGTTGTTTCTACGCCACCGATGCCCGGCATGTTGACATCCAGCAGTACGACTTGCGGATGTTGTTGGCGAACGATAGCAATTGCTTCTTCGCCCGATTCGGCTTGTCCAATTACCTCAACATCGGCATGATCTTCTAACATACGGCAAATACCCGTACGTACCAGTTCATGGTCATCGACAACTAAAACTGTAATCAAGAAGACCTCCTTTCTTTCAAAAAACAAGTTTTTTGTTACATAAAGCAAAATAAGCTTGCAATGGAATGACAAAATTAGCAATCCTATTCTTCTATAGTGAGCGAATAGTTGTGCACAATTGTGTCGGTAAAAGCTTTATACCTTATATCTCAAATGTAAGGCATAATGATAGTAAGCGCAAATGTGTGTCACCCTGAGTCGAGTATTGTGCCGTGAAAAATTCTAAAAAGTCTTTAATGCATGTGCTAAGCATGTCTATTTTGCTTAGTTTGAGTTCAACAAGCTTTGCAGAACTCGTCAATAACCCGTCTTCAGGGAGTACTGGTACTGCAAGTTTAAATTGGTCTGCAGCGGATGCTAGTCAACTTTTAAATGATGAAGATGATGAACCGACTCCGCAAGGTTCAACTTCTGTAACCACAACTTTGCGTGGCAGTAATGCGCCAAGAGTTATTACTTCTGCCCCTAAAGTTGCTCCAATCCGTGATACTGTGGGTTATAACGCCCAGCCGAGTGTTAGTGCACGTGCTGCACTTGTAATGGATGCACAAACAGGTGAGGTACTTTATAGTAAAAATACCAACGCATCAGTGCCGATCGCTTCTATTACCAAATTGATGACGGCAGTTGTAACGGCAGATGCCCGTTTAAACATGTCTGAAGAAATTACACTTGAGCAAATTGATTTTGCTGGGGCTGGCGGGAAAAACTCAAGCTCAACACTTCGTGTTGGCGATAAAATGAACCGAGCAGAAGTTCTTCTGTTTGCTCTTATGAAGTCAGAAAATCCGGCAGCAGCAGCTCTAGCGCGTACTTATCCGGGTGGCCGTGCTGCATTCGTGGCGGCAATGAATGCTAAAGCGCGTGCTTTAGGTATGAATGCAACTCATTATTATGAGTCAACTGGTTTAGATCCGCGTAATGTATCTTCTGCACGTGACTTGGGAATCTTGGCGAGTACAGCATCTCAATATGGTTTGATTCGTCAGTTCTCAACCACACCGACCTATGACTTTAATTTAGGTTATCGTGTTCTTAAATCAAATAATACAAATGCTTTAGTCCGTAATGGTGGTTGGAATATCAACTTATCTAAGACTGGTTATATTAATGAAGCAGGCCGTTGTGTAGTTATGCACACTACTGTGAACTCACGTCCAGCAGTGATTGTATTATTGGGTGAGCCAAGTACTCAGGCACGTAATAACGATGCAACTAACTTGCTCGGTTGGTTAAGTAATTTGCCAAAACGTATTTAATTTAATTATTTTTAAAAACGCTTCTTTTAAGAAGCGTTTTTTTATGCCATTTAAAAAGCATAAAAAACGGCTGTATTAAACAGCCGCTTTTTATAAAAACTCAGATCTTACATATTAGATAAAATCGAATCTTTTACTTGGTCCATTGTTGCATCAATTGACAACATCACTGCATCAGCACATTGTTTGATTGCTGTATCAGGGTCTTTCAAGCCATTACCCGTTACTGTACATACAATGACAGAACCTTCAGCAATTTTACCCGCTTTAATATCACGGATTGCACCGCCAATAGAAGCAGCAGATGCTGGCTCAACAAATACACCTTCATACATAGAAAGTAAGCGTTGAGCTTCTAAAATTTCGCTGTCTTGAAGTTCATCGAACCAACCTTTAGAGTCACGTACTACAGCTTTTGCATGATTCCAGCTTTGTGGGTTACCAATACGAATCGCAGTTGCAACTGTTTCCGGTTTTTCTACTGGAGCACCACGTAAGAAAGGAGCTGCGCCAGAAGCTTGATAACCTACCATTGTTGGTAAGCCTTCTGGTTTTGGACCAGTGAATTGATCAGTCGCAGCGTCATAAACAACTTGTTCAAATTGGTCAGCAGGCTGGTTAGCTACTGCTTCGGTATAACCCATCCAGTGAGCTGTAATGTTACCTGCGTTACCAACTGGTAAGCAGTGGTAATCAGGTGCACGGCCTAAAGCTTCAACGATTTCATAAGCAATCGTTTTTTGACCTTGCAAACGGTAAGGGTTGATTGAGTTTACAATCGTTACAGGTGCTTGATCAGCCACTTCTTTTACAAGACGCATACCATCATCGAAGTTACCACGAATTTGCATAGTGATCGCACCATACATCATGGCTTGCGCCATTTTACCCATCGCAATTTTGCCTTCCGGAATCAAAACAAACGCTTTGATACCTGCGCGTGCAGCATAGGCAGCAGCAGCAGCAGAAGTGTTACCTGTAGATGCACAGATAATTGCTTTAGAGCCTTCTTCAACTGCTTTGGTTACAGCCATGGTCATACCACGGTCTTTAAATGAACCAGTCGGGTTTAAGCCCTCGTATTTCACATAAATTTCAACGTCTTTGCCAATAATACGTGGAATATTCTCAAGTTTAATGAGAGGGGTGTTGCCTTCACCCAAAGAGATAGCACGAGTAGTTGCCGAAACTGGCAAACGGTCACGATAACGATCTACAAGACCAGTATAACGATTGGCATTAGACATGATGGTGTTCCAATTATGAGGTGAAGCGGGAGAGGGAATCTTTCCCTCAACCTGATTAACTATCGAGCGATTCTAAACGAATTCTTACGATTTCGCCACGAATTGCAGGTAATGCTTGAATTTGCGCAAGAGCGTCATCCATTTTGGATTCAACGATTGGATCGGTCAAAATCACAATTGGAATGAGGTCTTTTAAGCGAGATTGTTGCATGATGGCATCAATACTGATTCCGGCACGGCTTAAGATGGTCGTCACATCTGCAAGTACACCAGTCTGATCTTCAGCATTTAAGCGGATGTAATAACCTGTGGTCATTTCTTCACGGCTTAAAATTGGCATATTTGTTAATGCTTCAAAAGCCAGTTGAGGAATTGTGCCTGCGCCATCTTCTGTATAAGAAATATCACGAACGATATCAATTACATCGGCAACAACCGCAGAAGCTGTTGGGCCTGCACCAGCACCAGCACCGTAATAAAGCGTTGGGCCTACTGCGTTGGCTTGAACTAAAACAGCATTTTTAACGCCGTTTACGTTCGCAATAAGCTGCTCATCTGGAATAAGTGTTGGGTGAACACGTAGTTCAATACCCTTTTCAGCACGGCGGGCAATGCCTAGATGTTTAATACGGAAACCCAGCTCCTCAGCATACTTCACATCTTGTGCAGTAATTTTGCTGATACCTTCGGTATAGACTTTATCGAATTGCAAAGGAATACCAAACGCACAAGAAGCTAAAATTGTAAGCTTGTGTGCAGCGTCAATACCTTCAACGTCAAAAGTTGGGTCAGCTTCTGCATAACCGAGTTCTTGAGCTTCTTTTAATACATCATCAAATGCGCGGCCTTTTTCACGCATTTCAGTCAAAATAAAGTTACCTGTGCCATTAATAATGCCTGCAAGCCATTCGATATGGTTTGCCGCAAGGCCTTCACGGATTACTTTAATAATCGGGATGCCACCAGCAACAGCTGCTTCATAAGCAATTTGTACAGCATTATCTTCTGCTGCTTTAAATAGTTCATTACCATGTTCAGCGAGTAATGCTTTGTTTGCAGTCACGACTTGTTTGCCGTGCTTGATCGCTTCCATAATGATTTCGTAAGCAGGATGAATACCACCCATAACTTCTACAACCACATCCACATCGGGTTGACGAACGATATCAAGTAAGTCTGCGCTTTGTTTAATCCCTTCCAATTCGAGATCTGGACGAGGACGACGTGTTCCAACGTGGGTAATTTGAATTTCTCGACCGGTGCGACGTTTAATTTCAGCGGCATTTTCTTGTAGTAGTTTAAGGGCTCCTCCACCTACGGTACCTAGACCGAGTATTGCCAGGCGAACTGGTTTCACGTCACACTCCATATCATCATTGAATCATTTAATTGAAGCTAGATCATAGCTAAAAAAAACGCCAGACTCTAGCGCTTTTAGCACCTGTTCAGTGATTTAGAGTGCGATGTTTGGAAAAGAAGAGTAGATCACTCTTTAAACACTGGTATGAAAAGAAGTATTTATTGAAAAAACAAAGCGCTGCAATAAGATCAGCGCTTTATTTGTAAGATGGATGATGAATTGTTCATCAACTTGGAGAGGGTTATTTATCCAATCGTTTAATCAATTCATCTGGTGTTAAGTAGCCACCCAAGTACTCACCATCAACATTATAAATAGCTGGTGTACCATTTACGCCCATGTTTAGACCAAGTTGGTATTGTTCGCGAACAGGGTTTTTACATTGAGCAGGTGGAATACTAATGCCCTGTACAGCTTGGTCAAATGCAGCTTTACGGTCTGCACTACACCAAACCGCTTCCATAGTTGGCATAAACTGTTCGCCGCGTGGCCATGCAATGTAACGAACTTCAATACCTTTCTCATTAATCTCAGCTAAATGCTCATGTAATTTATGGCAGTAAGGACAGCTTGCATCGGTAAACACATAAATCACATGTTTAGCTTTACCGCCTTTAGCTGGATAAACAATTAAGTCTTCATTTTTTAAAGCAGCAAGATGCTTTTTGTTTTCTGAGGCTTGAAGGCTATCGCCGATATTATGAAGTTCTTTACCGCCTAAACGGATGACATCACCTTGAATCAGGTATTTACCATCGCTTGTTGTATAAACCGACGTCATTCCTTCAAGGTTAACCCAATATAAATTAGGAACTTCGGTAGGCTTAATATCTAAAATTTTGACGTTGATGTTTGCATTCTTAAATTGTTTTTGCAAAGTTTCAATTAAACGCTGTTTAGCATTGCGTTCAATAATGGTTGAAGCTTCCCCTGTAGCAGGTGCGGTCGCTGTGAGCGCATCTTCTTTTTGTGGTTTGTTTTCTTTAGAACAAGCACTGAACAACAGGCTAGAAGCCAAAGCACAGGCAAGAAAAATTTGAGATCGGGTAAAGGACATAGATAACCCTTATTTCATCAGTATTTATAGTCAGAAGCTGCTAAGCATAACAAAAAATCTAGTGTGTATTGTTAAAACTTTCTTAACCTTTGTGAACGAAATCAAGTGATTGTTCGGTGCATTCAAAAATATTCTTTTAAAAAATTTTAACCCCTAGGGTGATGTTTTTCATGCAATTGTTGCATTCTGACTTGTGCTACATGCGTATAGATTTGCGTGGTTGATAAATCACTATGACCCAGTAACATTTGTACTACGCGTAAGTCCGCCCCGTGATTAAGTAGATGCGTGGCAAAAGCATGACGTAAGGTATGAGGTGAAAGTTCAGCCTGAATATTGGCCTGTAGCGCATAACGCTTAATGGCATACCAAAAGTTCTGACGGCTCATAATTCCACCGTGCTGGGTTAAAAATAAATAGTCAGTTGAACTTTTATAAAGTTGTGGACGTGCCTCGTTTAAATAGCGTTCCACCCAATCGCAGGCATATTGGCCTAAAGGCACTAAACGTTCTTTGTTACCTTTACCCGTAATACGCAGGTAACCTTGTTTTAAATTAATAAGTTCGAGGCGTAAATTCAGTAATTCAGAGACTCGTAAACCACAAGCGTAAAGGACTTCAAACATTGCTCGGTCACGTAAGCCCAACGCCGTTGTAATGTCTGGCGCCTGAATGAGCGCTTCTACATCTTCTTCAGACAAGTCTTTAGGTAAAGCTCGGCCAATTTTTGGTGAATGGTGAGTAGCTACAGGATTATCACTTCGTAATTTCTGTTCACGTAGAAATTTATAAAACTGACGTAGTGCAGATAAGCAACGGGCAATTGAGCGTGGACTTTTTCCTACTTTGGTAAGTTCAATGAGGACGTCAGAAATGTCATCGCTCGTCCAATCTGGCAATCTATTTTTTTTATGAAGTTCACTACATTGAATCAGGTCAGATAAATAGGCATTGCGCGTATGCGGACTGACTGTCTGTGCAACCAGATAGTCGCGAAAACCTTGTAAAAAGCTTAAATGTTCAGGAATTTGAACAGGGCTTGGAATACGCGGTTTTTTATTTATCATAAACAACTTCCTCTAAACCACTGTACTGTAAAAGAAACTTTAAGGTTTGTCGATTAAACTCCATAAGAATTGAAATCTAACCTTATTTGGTAATTATTCTCATTTATATGTATACTAGTAAAAAAGGTTTAGGATCGGATGCGGTGCGTTTATCAGCGTTGAAAGTGAAGCAAGCGGCGACCATCACCAAAGTGAATCGGATAGAAGTAGAGTCCGAGCAGCAAGATTTGGTCGCAATTCGTTTGGAAAGTCTGGGTTTTGTACCAGGCACGCGAGTGGAAGTGATTACCAAGGGTGTTTTTGGTGGTGATCCGATCTTAATCCAAATTGGCTTTACTCGTTTCGCTTTACGTAAAGCAGAAGCGGAAAAAATCGAAATTCAAGTAGAAGAAGGAGTACCCGCATGAGTGATGCGTTACGTATTGCCCTTGTGGGAAACCCTAACTGTGGTAAAACCTCTCTTTTTAACCATTTAACTGGAACCCGACAAAAAGTCGCCAACTATGCTGGTGTAACGGTCGAGCGTAAAGTTGGTCATTTTCAGTTACCTTCAGGCCGTTCGGTTCGAGTGCTCGATTTGCCGGGTACATACAGTCTTAATGCGACCAGTCCGGATGAAGCAATTACTCGAGATGTCTGTTTAGGAAAAATAGCGGAAGAGGGGCAACAAGACGCTTTTTTATGTGTGGTTGATGCGACCAATTTAAAATTGCATTTAGGCCTTGTACTCGAAATGATCGAGTTGGGTCGCCCAATTTTACTTGTCCTTAATATGATGGATGAAGCACGTCGTCGTGGTATCCAGATTAATACTCAAAAGTTATCTCAACGTTTGGGTGTACCAGTCGTTGAAACAGTAGCTGTCCGTAATGCGGGTATTGAAAATTTATTACATGCCCTTGATCAAGAAAAATACAGTGTGCCACAAACTGAACTGAGTGGCTTAACTGGGACTCATCATCAAAAAATCGATATGATTTTTAAAGATGTTGTTCATTATGTTGATCAGGAAGACAAGCGTACTGATTTTCTCGATCGAATTTTCTTACATCCAGTTTTAGGTCTACTTAGTCTTGCCATCATGATGTTTATTGTGTTCCAAGCAGTTTTTGCATGGGCAGCGCCTTTTATGGATGGTATTGAAGGCTTCTTCGGCTGGCTGGGTGAAGTAGTAGGTTCTGTGATTACACAGCCACTACTGCATAGTCTGGTGGTTGACGGAATTATCGCGGGTGCAGGTGGCGTAGTTGTTTTCTTGCCACAAATTCTAATTTTGTTCTTCTTCATTTTAGTACTAGAAGAATCGGGCTATTTACCGCGTGCAGCATTTTTACTTGATAAATTAATGTTTCAAGCGGGTTTAAGTGGACGTGCTTTCATTCCGTTACTTTCAAGCTTTGCTTGTGCAGTACCGGGAATTATGGCAACGCGTAGTATTAGTGACCCTCGTGACCGTTTTACAACGATTATGGTTGCGCCACTAATGACTTGTTCGGCACGTTTACCCGTATATGCCTTGCTGATTGCTGCATTTATTCCAGAGAAAATGGTCTGGGGTATTTTCAACCTACAAGGACTGGTGCTGTTCGGTCTGTATATGGCTGGGATTGTGAGTGCACTATGTGTTTCATTCTTAATGAAATTTTTCCAAAAAGATAAGTCTCAACAGGCTTTACTGCTAGAGCTGCCGAGTTATCGTTTCCCTGATTTAAAAAGTGTGGGAATCGGTTTGTTAGATCGTGCGAAGATATTTTTGAAGCGTGTCGGCGGCATTATTTTTGCGCTTTCTATTTTGCTCTGGTTCTTGTGTACTTTCCCACAGCCACCAGAAGGGGCAACATTGCCTGCTATAGATTACAGCTTCGCAGGTATGCTTGGACACCTTATCCAGCCTTTATTCGCTCCAGTTGGTTTTAACTGGCAAATCTGTATTGCCTTAATCCCGGCTATGGCAGCCCGTGAAGTTGTGGTCGCTGCATTAGGTACCGTATATGCCTTGTCGGCAACTGATGAAGATGCAGTAGCACAAGGTTTGTCTCATTTAATTAGTGCAGATGGTACAGGTTGGTCGTTGGCAACAGGTTTATCGCTTTTAGTGTGGTTCATTTATGCGCCGCATTGTTTGGCAACATTGGCAACAGTACGTCGTGAAACAGGTTCATGGAAACATGTTGCAGCTATGACTGCATATCTGTTTGGTTTAGCTTATTTTGCATCGTTTGTTACCTATCAAATTGCTTCCCACTATTGGGGTTAAAGCAATAAAGGAGGTTGTATATGCTTCAATATCTGATTATTGCGGTTTTGGTGATTTGGAGTGCTGTTGTTGTTTTTAAGAAAGTATTTCCAAAAACAGCAAACTCGGCCTTTTCAGCACTATCCGTTTTTTGTGAAAAGCAGGGTTGGGCAACTTTAGCAAAATGGCTGAAACCAAAAATGACTTTTGGTTGTGCAGGTGGCTGTGGCTGCTCAAGTGAAGATAAACCAACTAATACAGTTCAAGAAATTAAACCAGTTAAATGGCAATAAATTTAGCCATTCCTGTTTCGTATAAAAAGCCATCATATTGATGGCTTTTTTACGCACTGACACAAAAAAAGATGAATAAAGTTCAAACTGAAAAAGCATTCAAAACAGCAAAGTGCTAACATTTTTGCCATTCTGTCGATTGATAAATTGTGGGGCAAAAATGTTAATACAACGTGGTGGATTAAAAGTTGTAGCAGGCTTGGGAATATCAGGCGTTTCTGCTGTAAATTTCCTGCATGAACAAGGCTACCAAGTTGCTGTAACGGACTCCCGCCCCACACCTCCCGGACACGATCAGATTCCGGCTGGCGTTAAAACCAGTTTTGGTCAGCTTGATCAAGAATTATTATTACAAGCAGAAGAGATTATTTTAAGCCCAGGCCTTGCACCACAATTACCGGAAATTCAGGCAGCTATTGCTAAAGGTATTTCTGTGGTGGGTGATATCCAATTATTGCGTCGTGCCACTGATGTGCCGATTGTGGCGATTACAGGTTCCAATGCAAAAAGTACTGTAACGACTTTAATTGGCTTAATGGCTAAGGATGCAGGTAAGAAAGTTGCAGTAGGCGGCAATCTTGGTCGACCAGCGTTAGATTTACTTAAAGATCAACCAGAGTTACTGGTCCTTGAGTTATCAAGCTTTCAGTTAGAAACCACCTCTCACTTAAACGCTGAGGTAGCAGTGGTTCTCAATATGAGTGAAGACCATTTAGACCGTCATGGAAATATGCTGGGGTATCATCAAGCAAAACATCGTATTTTCCAAGGCGCTAAAAAAGTTGTATTTAACCGAGACGATGCTTTAAGCCGCCCACTTGTTCCAGATACGACACCAATGCAAAGCTTTGGTTTAAACGCACCGGATTTAAATCAATATGGCGTTTTAAGAGATGCCGACGGTACGCTTTGGCTTGCTCGTGGTTTACAGCGTTTCATTAAAAGCTCGGATTTATATATTCAAGGTATGCACAACGTAGCCAATGCTTTAGCGTGTTTAGCATTGGGGGAGGCAATTGGTTTACCTATGGAGTCAATGCTTGAAACTTTAAAACAATTTAAAGGACTAGAGCACCGCTGTGAGTACGTTAAAACTGTGCGTGATGTCCGTTATTATAATGACTCTAAAGGTACCAATGTTGGTGCTACACTTGCAGCAATTGATGGCTTAGGCGCTGCCATTGAAGTGAAAAAAGGTAAGGTTGCACTTATTTTAGGTGGACAGGGCAAAGGGCAAGATTTTTCTCCTTTACGTTCTTCTATCGAAAAATATGCCAAAGTTGTGGTATTGATTGGTGAAGATGCGCCTGTCATCGAACAGGCCATTCAAGGCGCAACTAAAATTTTACATGCAGCAACGCTTAAAGAAGCTGTTGAGCTGTGTCAACGTGAAACACAAGCTGAAGATGTGGTATTGCTATCACCCGCATGTGCAAGTTTTGATATGTTTAAAAGTTATAATGACCGTGGTCAGCAGTTTGTTGCCTGCGTCAATTCGTTGGTTTAAAGAAAATATGATTAGGAATGTAGTATGGCAGGCTTAGCTCAGACCACAATCCAGAAAATCAATCATTGGTATGAACGGATATTGCCGAAATGGCCAGCGGAAGTGACGCCACGTAATGTCTTGATTTTCTGTGTGGTTGCATTGTTATGTATCGGTTCGGTGATGGTCGCATCTGCTTCCATGCCTTATGCTGAATATATGCATGAAAACCCATTTCACTATGTGATTCGTCATGGGATCTCAATCGTTGCTGCTGGTGTGGTAGCTTATTTAACCTATCGAATATCACTCAATACATGGTTTAAAAATACCTTTCCATTGTGGTTATTAACCATGGTTCTGTTACTTGCGGCTTTGGCTGTAGGTTCGGAAGTTAACGGTTCCACACGTTGGATTAAAATTGGTGGTTTTACTTTGCAGCCAACAGAGGTAGCCAAGGTCATGATGGCCATCTTTACCGCAGATTACGTAGTACGCCGTGCTAAAGAAGTTCGTACCCACTGGAAAGGCTTACTTCGTTTAAGTGGCGTTATGGCAATTACGGTAGGTTTAATTATTGCCGAGCCTGACTTGGGTGCGACGGTTGTTATTGTCATGATGATGGTCGGAGTGTTCTTTTTAGCGGGTGCGCCTCCAACACAATTCTTAATCATGCTTGGTGCAATTGTCACGGGTATTGTGTTTTTGATTTTATTTGAACCTTACCGTTTCCAACGTTTGATTTCGTTTACTGACCCTTGGGCAGACCCATTAGGTGTGGGTTATCAGTTATCAAATGCGTTAATGGCTTTTGGTCGTGGTGAGTGGTTTGGTACAGGCTTGGGGCATAGTGTTCAAAAGCTTTCTTATTTACCAGAAGCGCATACTGACTTTATGTTGGCTGTGTTAGGTGAAGAATTTGGTTTCTTTGGTATTTCAATTGTCATTGGCTTATCTTTCTTGATGCTGGCATGTTGTATCAAAATCGGCCACCGTGCCTTGAAACATCATTATCTTCGCGCAGGCTATTTGGCTTACGGTATTAGTATTATTTTCTTACTCCAGATTTTGGTAAATGCGGGTATGAACATGGGATTAATGCCAACCAAAGGTTTAACTCTACCATTTATTAGTTATGGTGGTACGTCTTTAATGATGTGTGCAGCTATGATTAGCTTGATCTTAAAGATTGATGCTTCAACTCAAGAAGTGAACCCTGAGAGGGAAGAATCAAACTTCTAAACCATGAAGCGTTATAAAAAGCCCGATATCAAATCGGGCTTTTTATTATTTATAGATATGTTCCGCAAAGTTGTTGTCCATGAGGAATCAAATCTACATTCCACTGGGTTACCGCCTGCTTGAGCATCACTTCGGGACGATCTAAATCAACCTGTGGTTGACCTAAGGCTTGTATGGCTTGTTGTAGTAACTCAGGAGCTTTAGTTAAATCAAGTGCATGGGCAAGGTTTTGCTTTGAAAGTTTTTGCCCTTGGTCGTTCATGGCGAGCGGAAGATGCATGTAACTCAGCTTAGGGTAGCCGAGGAGTTGACCAAGCCAGATTTGACGCTCAGTGTTATCTAACAGGTCTGCGCCTCGCACAACATGAGTAATGCCTTGTAGGTAATCATCTACGACGACAGCAAGCTGGTAGTTAATAATTCCATCACGGCGTTTAAGGACAAAATCACCAAGGTCATGCTCTAGATTAGAACAATGAAGCCCTTGTAGGCGGTCATCGAAACAGATTGGCTGATCTTGAACTTTTACCCGAATGGCTTGATGTTGGAAGTCGAGCTGCAAATCTCGGCATGTGCCTGCATAGATAGCGTTTGAACCGAGCATTTTACGGGTACATTGACAGGCGTAAACCAGACCCTCTTTTTTAAGTTGGTCTAATACACTTTCGTAAATATCTAGGCGGTCTTTTTGAAAAATGATCTCGGCATCCGGATCGAACTGAAAAGCTTCAAGTGATGCGAGTATATGGTCTTCACTACCGGGGTAGATGCGGGGGATATCGGTGTCTTCAACACGCACTAACCATCGACCTTGATGGGCTCTGGCATCACAGTAACTGGCAACAGCAGTAATGAGTGATCCGAAATGTAAAGGGCCGGTTGGCGAGGGCGCAAACCGGCCTGAGTAGCGAATCAGTGGAACATCGTTTCGCTGATTCGTAAGAGCCGAACTAAGCTCGGCTGGAGAATTCTTAACCGTCACAATTAACCGTTATTTTGCTTCTCTTTAATTTCTGCCAAAGTTTTGCAGTCAATACATAACGTTGCAGTTGGACGTGCTTCTAAACGACGTAAGCCGATTTCGATACCACAAGTTTCACAGAAACCGTAGTCTTCGTTTTTAATCGCTTCAAGAGATTGTTCGATTTTACGAATTAATTTACGTTCACGGTCACGTGTACGTAATTCAATTGCAAATTCTTCTTCTTGGGTAGCACGGTCATTTACGTCTGGCAATGCAGTTGATTCATCTTGCATCGTATTTAAAGTACGATCAACTTCAGACATTAATTCAGCTTTCCATGCTTGCAGAATTTGTCGGAAATGCTCGAGCTGTCCTTCCGACATGTACTCTTCATTTTTCTTAGGTTGATAAGGTGCAATACCAAATAAACTTGCAGTTGAGCCTACGTCAGAAGTTTTAGGTTTCACTTTACGTGCACGTTTTGCAGAAGCTTTATCACCTTCTACTACAACTTCTGTATGTTCATCCAAAACTTGGTTGTGGTTGTCATTCGCCATAATAGGGCATTCCTCATCATACACGTATTATCTATACGCAAAAAATATGGTGATATGCAAGTGTTTTTATAGAAAACCATCGATGGATTTTTCCATCGGGTCGTCATCATATAGATTTTTCCTGCAAGATGATAGTCATTCTGTCCCGTAAATATTTTCAAAACGTGTTTACCCTAGTCATAATTCTTTTGGGTTATATAAACTTTAGGGCTAATAACCTGAAATATCAGTGTTTATACGGGTTTTGAAATTTTCAAGGCGAAACACTTTTGTTTCAAAACTACCATCGTTATTCAGACGAATGTAACGATAACCCGGTGCATTTTGGTCGAGTGCAAAATCATTACTAAACGGCTTAAACTGTACACTTGTGGAAGGCGTAGAAAAAAACTCGATACCTTGCCAGATATTAAGGGAATCTTGATGAACATGTCCGCAGACTAGGGCCTTCACGTTTTGAAATGGACTTAAAGTATCTAAAAGTGCATTTGAGTTTTGAAGCTTATGGTGGTCAATCCATTTTGATTTCATGGCAAATGGGTGGTGATGACAAGCCAGCAAAACAGGATGATCTGCAAATTGTTCAAGTAAATTCGCTAAATTTTCTAATTGTTCCGAAGACAGATGGCCATCTACTTTTCCCTTTACAGCGCTATTTAGCATAATCACACGCCAGTTTCCTAAACCGACAACTACAGGTTGTTGATGGTTTTCGTTATGTAGAGGAAAGTGGTCGACATTATCATGATTGCCGAGGGTCTGGAAAAAAGGCAGACCCAAGGTTTGCATAAAATTGATATAACGTTTGTAGGTAATAGGTGTTGGGGCTTGTGCGAGGTCACCGGTATGAATAATCGCATCAGCTTCGGGATGTTGTTTTAGTATCTGTTGAATAATGGCGTGGAAACTTTCTTCAGGATTCATCCCCACAAATTCTAGCTGTGGATACTCCAATAAATGTGTATCGGTAATTTGTATGATGACATGATTTTTTTGTGAAAGTGTTGAGACTTGAAAAGTCACCGTCCTACCTCTTCGGATTTATTATCGTTTTGCTGTGTTGAGCCAGCCATTGTAATGCCATAATAACAGGGGCATTTCTTAAACGTCCGCTGTCGAGTAGTGTTTGAATTTCACTATAACTAAACAAATGCAGCTGAATATTTTCACCCTCATTATCTACCCCAAAAACACCGCCTACAGCAGGTAAATTGGTTTCGGCAACATACAGATGAAATAACTCTGAACAGGCGCCAGCTGATGGGTAAAAACTAAATAGATGTTCTAAATCCTGAACTTTGCAACCTGATTCTTCAAGGCTCTCGCGTCGAATGCAACTTTCTGGTGATTCATTGCCATCTAATACACCTGCGATAATTTCGAGTTGCCATGGCGAATGGGAGTCATCTAAAGCACCAACACGAAACTGTTCAATCAGGGCAAACTGTTGTTTTTGATCATTGTAGAGTAGAACGCCAGCCGCTTCAGGCCGATGCACAAGTTCGCGCTGCAATACAGGAGTATATTCAGATTGATTAAATAGACGATGTCGAAGGCTGACTTTTTCAACTTGAATAAAACCACTGAACAGAAGTTCACGTGATGTTACTTCGACATCTTTAGATGTATAACTTGGACGCTCGACAATACTCATGATTCGATCAGGACGAAATCTATTTATTTCATCCTAACCGAGAATCATGGCTAGGCAAGTGTTTTTTTTGAATATTTACACTTTATGATACAGTTTTTGTCCTTGCTCTTGATAAACCTCTTTCATCGCTTTGAGGCCTTCTTCAACCTCTGAATCGCTATTGGTGAGATTGTTGGCATAGTCACGAACATTCTGGGTGATTTTCATCGAACAGAATTTTGGACCACACATTGAGCAAAAGTGAGCAGATTTATGCGCTTCTTTTGGTAAAGTCTCGTCATGCATGCTGCGTGCTGTATCGGGGTCTAGGCTTAGGTTGAACTGGTCGTCCCAACGGAATTCGAAACGTGCTTTAGACAAGGCATTATCACGAACCTGTGCACCCGGATGACCTTTGGCAAGATCGGCTGCGTGTGCTGCAATCTTGTAGGTAATAATTCCGTCTTTCACATCTTTCTTGTTTGGTAAACCTAAATGTTCTTTAGGTGTCACATAGCAAAGCATTGCTGTGCCATACCAGCCAATCATGGCTGCACCAATAGCAGAAGTAATGTGGTCATAACCCGGAGCGATATCTGTGGTTAAAGGCCCAAGCGTATAGAATGGAGCTTCTTTACACACTTCTAACTGTAAGTCCATGTTCTCTTTAATCATGTGCATTGGTACGTGCCCTGGACCTTCGATCATGACCTGCACATCATGTTCCCATGCACGGTGAGTCAACTCACCCAGTGTTTTAAGTTCGCTGAACTGCGCTTCGTCATTTGCATCTTGAATACAACCCGGACGTAAGCCATCGCCTAAGCTAAATGACACATCATAGGCTTTCATGATTTCACAGATTTCATCGAAGTGTGTGTATAAGAAGTTCTCTTCATGATGAGCGAGACACCACTGCGCCATGATTGAACCACCACGAGACACAATACCTGTTAAGCGGTTTGCTGTAAGTGGCACATAGCGAAGCAATACACCTGCGTGAATGGTGAAGTAGTCAACACCTTGTTCAGCTTGTTCAATAAGCGTGTCTTTAAAGATTTCCCAAGTCAGGTTCTCAGCAACACCATCAACTTTTTCAAGTGCTTGATAAATTGGTACGGTACCGATTGGAACTGGTGAGTTACGAATAATCCATTCACGTGTTTCATGAATGTTCTTACCTGTAGACAAGTCCATAATGGTGTCGGCACCCCAACGGGTTGCCCATGTCATTTTCGCAACTTCTTCATCAATTGAAGAACCAAGCGCCGAGTTACCAATATTGGCATTAATCTTAACCAAGAAGTTACGGCCAATAATCATTGGTTCAAGTTCTGGATGGTTAATGTTGGCAGGAATAATAGCGCGGCCTTCGGCAACTTCTTGGCGAACAAACTCAGGTGTAATTTCTTTTAAGTTTTTCGCACCAAAGTTTTGACCTGGGTGCTGGCGCATATCTACAGCTTCACGTTGACGCTGATTTTCACGAATTGCAATATATTCCATTTCAGGTGTGATAATACCTTGCTTGGCATAGTGCATTTGAGTGACATTTTTGCCTGCTTTAGCGCGGCGTGGGTTTTGAATATGTGCAAAGCGAATATCAGCAGTACGAATATCTTTTAAACGCTCCTGTCCAAACTTTGAAGTTAGGCCAGAAAGAACGTCAGTATCGTTACGCTCTTCAATCCATTTTTGACGAACTGAAGGTAAACCTTTGTTTAAATCAATTTGGACATTCGGGTCAGTATAAACACCTGAAGTGTCATATACCATAATAGGTGGGTTGTGCTCTCCACCAAGGCCAGTTGGGGTATCGGTTAAAGAAATTTCTCGCATTGGAACCTGAATATCAGGGCGAGAGCCTTCAATATAAACTTTTTTAGAAGCGGGTAAGATGCGGGTTAAGTCTTTTGCATCTTGTTCATGTTGTGCTGAAATTTCAGCAGAAGAGAGATTCGTTAATTGGTTCATCACATGATCCTTATGAATAACATCAACGAATCAAGCACGACCAAAAACGATGGCGGATTTATCTTGAACTAGATAAATTGAGGGCTTAGGTTTTCAGATGGCTTGATTCCTACGCAGGTCTTAACCTGATCAGGTTCAACGGTACTTGTGATCAAACTGGTGTTGCGATAACACGAAATTTACACAATCTCAGCGAGCTATTACTCGCGCTCCGTCAAGCGATTTAAAGACTAACATGTTTTAGGTTGGCTGGCATTGTCAATTTGTATCTATACAAACCGCATCCATATGGCAGTCTCGGTAGCTTTGAGTATTCCATGGCGAATCAAATTTTAATAACTGTTCAAGTTGTTCATGCACAATCTGATAGGTAGATTTCTTTTGCCCATTTTCATCAGTTAAATCTGTCTTGAATTGTGTATTACGCTCATCGACAGGGGTGGCAATAAATTTAAGAAATTGTTGGGCAGATTTCGCTAAACTTGATTGGCTCTGAGTTGATAAAAAGCGGATTTGCTGAAGTGCATCAGGGTCAAACCATGTGTTCGGGGCATATTCATTCGACACAGGTGTGTTATCTAGACCAAAGAAAATGAAGTATCGATATTCATTAAAGAGTAATTTGGCATCATTAATAAAATAACTCTTTGGATATTTTTGAATAAACTTTTCCCAAAATAAAGCACGTTCAGTGAGCTCTTTCCATGAAACAGCCAAAGCACCATCGTTATAGAAAATGTCTTGATTGTCTTTTGCCATACGAGATAAAAATTCTTTCTGGTCAGCGGGTAAAGCCTTAGAAAAAACATCAACTAAGTAGTTTGGCTGGCGACGATAAGTAAACATACCTTCACCTTGATAGAGCAGCTCAATATAGGCTTGGCCTTCATGTTGAAGTAAATATTGATCACGCGGGCTCAGTTGGGCGAAGAGCTTTTTCTGACTTTGAATCACCTTTTTAAGGTCTTGTTTCTGTTCTAAAACAGCATAGCCAAATGCTTCAAAAGCTCTAGCTGTTTTGTCAGTGTAGTCTTGTTTAATAAAACGTTGATGCATGGTTGTTGATGCATCAATTAGCTTAAGCTGTTCCTCATTTTTTAACGAAGGAACACAGGTTTTAAGCTTTTCATTAATTTGATTTAAGTCTTCTATTTTACTGTTCTGATTAATCGTGTGCATGGCTACCATAATTTGTAAGCAGCTACTGTCTCGCTGTTCGGTGGCCTTTTGCGCAGTTGATTTTTGCTCTTTAGATACAGTTTGATCTTGCTGTGAGGTTTTATTGCAGCCAGCTAAAAGTAGTGTACTGCACATACTCATCATTAGAATTTTTTTCATCTTTATATTTTTATCGAAATTGATATTGCTCAAATTATAACGCTTAAAAAGATTGCATCACTGTTAGAAATCTTTATTATTAGGTAGGTCGGTCTACTTAGGTAAAAGCTATGAATGATAAAACAGCAAGACAGAAAATTCTCGATGCAGCGGCAACACTGTTTTATAACGATGGCATTACCGCAACAGGAATTAATACGGTTACGGCTAAAGCAGATGTAGCCAAAATGTCGCTTTACAATAATTTTTCTTCAAAAGGTGAACTTGTTGATGCCTATATTGCTGCACGACATCAAGAGTGGTTAGACCTTTATCAAAAGCGTTTAGAAAAAACAAAAACAGCGAAAGAAGCTATTTTGGCCGTATTTGATGCCTATCAAGATCATGCCGAGTTTGCTTATGAAAAGGGTTTTAGAGGATGTGGGCTATTAAATGCTGCCGCAGAGTTCCCAGCGAATAGTTCAGGACGAAATGCTGTAAGACAGCATAAAGAACAAGTTGAGGCAATTGTTGCCGAGCATTTAAATCGCTTATTAAAAGGTTCACAGCGTGTTAGCTATATTGCCTCACAACTTTCTTTTTTATTAGAAGGGTCGATGGCAAGAGCTGGTTTAGAGGGTAGTAGCCGTCAACTTCAATTAGCGAGACAAATGGCAGAAGATATTTTAGATCGAGAATGCCAACATGATTAGCTTTATTAAAAATAGTAGTTATGGTGGCACTATTGCAATTTTAGTAGCCTCTTTCTTATGGGGAACCACGGGGACAGCCGCAGCATTTGCCCCAACACTCGGACCACTTGCAATTGGCGCGGTTGCTATGGGGGGAGGTGGGCTTTTACAGGCATTGATTGCATCTCAGGCCATTCGGGAACACCGACAATTTATTGGGCGAAATATTTCTATTATTCTTTTAGGTGTTGTGGCAGTTGGGATATATCCACTAGCTTTTTATTCTTCCATGCATTATGCCGGAATTACGATTGGTACGGTGGTTTCAATTGGTTCGGCTCCACTCATTGCAGCAGTTTTAGAGCGATTCTTTGACCGTAAAGTTTTATCTAAAAAGTGGTTCCTAAGTTTTGTGTTGGGTGTTGTGGGGGTAAGTTTATTATCTATGGGCGAAAGCCACGCAGCACAAGAGAGTACAAATGAATGGAATAAAATTTTTGGTATTTTTCTTGGGCTGGTAGCGGGTGCAACCTATTCACTTTATTCATGGGCCGCAAAAAGATTAATAGATCGGGGTATTGCTGCTAAAGCTGCAATGGGCATGATTATGGGTGGTGGGGCAGTCATCTTGCTTCCAACTTTATTAATTACAGGTGGTGGGCTACTGCAAAGTTCAACAAATTTACTTGTTGCTGGCTATATGATGCTGATTCCTATGTTTTTGGGTTATTTGCTTTTTGGTTTCGGGTTAAAAACTGTAAATGCCAGTAAAGCCACCACTTTAACTTTATTTGAACCTCTTGTTGCAGCGATTTTTGCCATTGTTTTGGTTGGCGAAAGTGTCTCATGGATTGGGTGGGCAGGTATGTTTTTGATTTTCATTTGTATTTTGATGTTATCAAAGCCTGAAAATACATAAAAAATGAAAACTTTTACTGGCTTGAGTTTAAATTAAATTTTTCTTAGTCTTAAAGCCAAGTTTTATCGTTGATTTAAACAATGAAAATAAAATTAATGCTTGTTGCGGGTTTATGGAGTTTTACATCGTCGAGTTTTGCTCTAGATTTAGTTGAAACTTATGAGCGCGCAAAACTAAATGATCCGACGTGGCAAGCGAATCAACAACAGTTTGAAGCAGATCAGCTTAATTTAGGCTTAGCAACAGGCGCTTTACTACCAACAGTTACATTATCTGGAAATATTACCCGTAATCGACAAACGGTAAAGCGTTCAAATTTTCCTGGTGTTGATCAGGAAGGACTTTCCGATGCTTTGGTAAGTAATACATCGACTACCAAACAGGCTACTTTATCTGCCCGTCAGCCTCTTTTTCGTATGGATGCATGGGAAGGTTATAAACAGGTTAAAACTTCGGTTGCCCTTAGTGAAATTACTTTAAGACTGCAAAAACAAGATCATGTTTTAAATGTAGCTGAAGCCTATTTTAATATACTGCGTCAGCAGGCACTTACCGCTGCATATTTACAAGAAGAAAAAGCCTTGCTTGAACAGCTCAATATGATGAACGCCAAGCTTAAAGAAGGGTTGGTAGCACGTAGTGATGTGAGTGAAGCAAATGCCCAATATCAAAATGCCCGAGCCAACCGTATTGCTACCAATGTGCAGCTTTTATTGGCTCAAGAGCAACTATCTGAATATATTGGTCCGTATCAAGATAAGCTTGCTGTATTGAGAAGCGATTTTATCTTTCAAAAACCTTATCCGGCACAGCTCGATGAGTGGTTAGGATTAGCCCAACAGCAAAATTTAAAGATTCAACAAGCACGTTTACAAAAGCGATATGCTGAAGATCAACGTCGTGTGGAAAAAGCTGCACTTTATCCACAGATAGATGCAGTGGCGAGTTATGGTTATACCAAACAAACGCCAGAAACGCTGATTTCGACTGATGGGAAGTTTGATCAGGTCGGGGTAGAAATGAACTGGAACTTATTTAATGGAGGCCGGACCCGAACTTCTATTAAAAAAGCCAGTGTGGAGTTAAATAAAGCGCAAGCGCAACTTGATGCGGCCATTCGCCGTGCCAATGTCGATGTGAAAAGTGCTTTTATGCAGGTAGATACTGACCGAGCAAAACTTGAAGCAAGAAAGGCAGCAATGGACTCTTCAGCACTTGTTTCTCAAGCTTCAAAAGCAAGTTATAACGAAGGCTTAAAAAGTATGGTCGATGTTTTATTGGCGCAGCGTAATGCTTTTTCAGCAAAACAGGATTATCTTAATGCTCAGTATGACTATTTATTAAATGTATTACGTTTAAAAGCGGCTGTAGGTCAGCTAGGGGAAAAAGATCTAGTTGAATTAAACAGCTGGTTAACGTATCAGTAATAAAAAATGCTTTTATCTGAAATTTAATTTTGTCATAAAAATTTAATGATTGATGTGTTTTAATGCTCAATCATTTTATCCCTGCGCCATCATGTTGGAGGCTTCCCTTGAGTCCGAGTAATCCGGTGTTAAGCCATCATATTTCTTCTCAATTTAATGAAGATTTGCAAGATGTGAACACAAAGTTTATGACCATGGGTGGCTTGGTCGAACAACAGGTTGCCAATGCAATTCATTCTTTGCTTGATACAGATGCGAACTTAGCAATTGATGTCCAATTTAAAGATAATGCAGTCAATCAATACGAACGTGATATTGATGAAGGGCTGACGCTGATTTTGGCACGTCGTCATCCGGCAGCAATTGACTTGCGTATGGTAATTGCCATGAGTAAAGCCAATACTGACCTAGAGCGTATTGGGGATGAAGCTGCAAAAATTGCCCGTATTGCACAAAATCTATGTGAAGAGGGCGGTTCTCCTCGTGGCTACATGGAAACACGTCATATTGGTAACCAAGTACGGGTCATGATTCATGACGCACTTGATGCTTTTGCACGTTTAGATGCAGATCAAGCATTACGTGTACTTTTAGCCGATGCTGACATCGACCGTGAATATCAGTCGGCAACGCGTACTTTAATGACTTATATGATTGAAGACCCGCGTCATATTGCTCGTGTGATTAATGTCATGTGGGTTTTACGTTCTTTAGAGCGTATTGGTGACCACGCTCGTAATATTGCTGAACAAGTCATTTACATGGCAAAAGGCTTTGATGCACGCCATACCAAAATTGAAGAAATTGAAGCAAAAGTACACGAAAAGTAATATGTGAGCTGAAATATTTAAAGGCCTTGTTTCAGACAAGGCTTTTTTATTTTTAAAAAAATAATAGATAAAAAAATGTCCCGAACTTTGGGGGGAAGTTCAGGACAGAAAATCAAGTGCATTAAGAGAAAACACGACAGGGATCGTGTCTTACTTGCTATGAATTGATATTAAAGTTTCAGCCATTTCATGTCATGTAGAGTCCTGTGCGCTCTATGTAAGGCTTTATATGTTTGTGTAAGTTTCACGTAAAAAAAGGCAGGTCTATGTATATAAACCTGCCTTTTTAAAATGATGGGCTTGGAATAAACCTGTTATTCTGGTTTCCAGCCTTCCGCTTTTTCAACGCTCTCATCATTATTGAAGAACTTCTCACGTTGCTCTTCAAGGAATTTTTTCGCTTCTGGTTCAAACACGTTTAAACGCTTTTCATTAATTAGCGTAGTTTGGTGCTGTAACCATTCTTGCCATGCTTGCTTAGAAACATTTTCAAAAAATTCCTGACCTTTAGCACCCGGAAATGGAGCGAAGTCCAATCCTTCCATTTCCTTTTGGTATTTACGGCAAAATACTTGTCGACTCATTTTGTATCCTTAAGCGTATAACTGTTCTAGACGTTTATGGGCACGTGCAATCGCAGCTTCAACCTGTTTTGGTGAAGTTCCGCCAATATGATCACGCGCATTTACCGAAGCTTCTAGTGTCAAAGCTTTATCAAATACATCTGCTGTAATTAGGTCAGAGAATTGTTGTAATTGCTCAAGTGTTAACTCAGATAAATCTTTTTCTTCAGCAACACCTAATGCAACAGCTTTACCTACAATTTCATGCGCATCACGGAACGCAACGCCTTTTTTCACTAGATAGTCAGCAAGGTCAGTTGCTGTAGAGAATCCGCGAAGAGCAGCTTCACGCATGATTTCAACATTTGGAACCAACGCAGGGATCATGTCAGCAAACGCCATGAGTGAACCACGAACGGTATCAATGGCATCAAATAAAGGTTCTTTATCTTCTTGGTTGTCTTTGTTGTACGCCAGTGGTTGACCTTTCATAAGCGTAAGTAAGCTAATTAAGTCACCAAATACGCGGCCAGATTTACCACGGATGAGTTCTGGAACATCAGGGTTTTTCTTCTGCGGCATGATTGAAGAACCAGTACAGAAGCGATCAGGAATATTTACGAATTTAAACTGTGCAGAAGTCCAAAGAATAAGTTCTTCAGACATACGCGATAAATGCATCATGATTAAAGATGCTGCTGCATTAAATTCGATAGCAAAATCACGGTCAGATACAGCATCAAGAGAGTTTTCAGATACAGCTTCAAAGCCTAGTAACTCTGCTGTATAAGCACGATCAATCGGGTAAGTTGTACCAGCGAGAGCCGCAGACCCAAGTGGCATACGGTTAACACGCTTTCGGCAGTCTTGAAGACGTTCAGTATCACGAACTAACATTTCAAACCATGCCAACAAGTGATGGCCGAAAGTTACCGGTTGAGCTGTTTGTAAGTGTGTAAAGCCAGGCATAATAGTATTTACATTTTTGGCAGCCAAGCCCAACAAACCTTTTTGTAAACGCTCTAATAAGCCTAAAATGTCGTCAATTTCGTCGCGGAGATAAAGACGGATATCAGTTGCAACTTGGTCGTTACGGCTACGGCCAGTGTGAAGTTTTTTACCTGTAATACCGATACGTTGAGTCAAACGTGATTCAATGTTCATGTGAACATCTTCAAGATCGATACGCCATTCAAAAGTTCCAGCTTCAATTTCTGCACGAATGGTGCTTAAACCTTCAATAATGTCGTCTCGTTCTGCTTCTGTCAGTACGCCAACTTTCGCAAGCATGGTAGCATGCGCAATAGAACCAGCGATGTCTTGCTTATAAAAACGCTGGTCAAATTGAACAGAGGCGGTAAATTCGGCTACAAAAGCATCCGTCGCTTCAGAAAAACGACCACCCCACATACCTGAGGTTTGGTTTGGGGCTGCTGAATTAGGGGGATTTGAAGATGTGGTCATGGTGGCTCAGTAAAATAAAAAAGAGTATATCACTTGCCGAAGCTCAACAAACAAAGTTGTTTTCTACAGCATATCGAAATCAAAATTCCTCCTATTTTTTTACGAAAATTGATCGTTGGCAACATTTATTAGAATTAATTATCGCAAGTAATGTTTTAGCTCTGGTTTTAGCTTTGGCTGAAGCACAGTCTTGGCATGCATTAAACGGTTCACGTCTTTTACAATATATCGTTTTTATTAACTGGGTGATTTTATCTTTTTTTGCATTGGTTGAACATTTTCAGGATTTTTTTAGTCAGCTACAGCAAAAATATGCTTTGGTAATTGGCTTTGTTATGCTGCAAGCGATAGTTGTGGTAACCACGATAATAAGCAATTTTTTTCAGTTCGGAGTTTTGAAAAAAACATCTGTTATAGCGCAGGACTGGAGCATTTATTTTACTAATGTCCCTTTATATTTAAGTTATGGAATATTATTAGGGGCCTTTTGTCTGCGTTATTTATATGTTCGAGAACAATGGTTACACCAACAATATGCAGAATTAAATGCCCGTATTCAGGCAATGCAGGCTCGCATTCATCCTCATTTTTTATTTAATAGTCTAAATAATGTGGTGAGTTTAATAACGATAGATCCAGATAAAGCAGAAAGTATGTTAATTAGCCTGTCACGACTGTTTAGGGCGAGTTTTCAAGAATTAAAATTAGTGAGCTTGCATGAAGAAATTGAGCTTAGTAAACAATATTTAATGATTGAGCAAATACGTTTGGGCGAGCGTTTAAAAGTCGAATGGAAAGTGGAAATTGAACCTTTGCAATTAAAACAGGTCACTATTCCTTTATTGACATTACAACCTTTATTAGAGAATAGTATTTTTCATGGGGTAGAGCCAATGATGGGTAAAGCAACCATTGGGGTATTGGTTGAAATATTGCAAAATCAGGTCAGTATAGTCATTACCAACCCTTATACACACGATACAATAAATTCACGGAAAGGGCATGGAATCGCTCTTGAAAATGTTAAACAGCGCTTAAAAGCGTATTATGGGAATTCAGTGAGATTCCAGGTATATAAGGGTGAGGCTTTATATACCACTATTATGAGCTATCAATACCAATCAAAATAATAAGTCAGTCAGAGTTAACCATAAAAAAATGGACCAAGTTAACGGTGACAAGGAGGATGAATGAAGGTGCTAATTTGTGATGACGAACCACTTGCAGTGGAACGATTGTCACGTTTAGTTTCAAAGATGGGACATGAGGTTGTCGCAACAGCTCATCATGGCCAAGATGCCTTGGAACAGGCACGGCTTCATCACCCAGATGTGATTTTACTTGATATCCAGATGCCGGGTATGAATGGTCTCGTCTGTGCGGAGCAATTAAGCCAACTTAATCCTCGACCTGCCATAGTGTTTTGCACAGCTTATGATCAGCATGCATTGGAGGCATTTAAGTCACAAGCACAAGCTTATCTTCTTAAGCCCATTGATCCTCAAGAGCTGGAGCAGACATTTAAGCAATTAACCCAGCTAACGCAAGCGCAGCTCAGCGCTTTGCCTAAACCTGAGCTTTTACAGGATTTAAAAACACAACGTCATCAAATTGCTGCTAAAACCTATCGTGGGGTTGAGCTAATTCCTGTTGAAAATATCTATTACTTTTTAGCAGATCAGAAATATGTCACGGTACGTCATAAAAATGGCAGCGTATTGATTGACGAAACACTTAAAGAACTTGAAACTGAGTTCGCAGATCAGTTCATCCGTATTCACCGTAATGCATTGGTCTCGATTGCTTATTTAGATGGTTTAGAGCTAGTAAGTTCGGGCCAATATCAGGTTCGCTTACGTGGCTTAGATGAAAGACTTTCCGTAAGCCGCCGTCATTTATCTACCCTTAGAGAACGGATACACCAACTTTAACCTGTATTCATCTTATTTTTGCTTGTGAGATTTTACTTGCAATTTTAAGGGATCAAGTTAAGTTTAGGGTGTATTGTTTGACCAGCCCATACTTGAATTTATGAAAACCTTGAAAATTGCTACACGACAAAGCCCACTTGCTCTTTGGCAGGCAGAACATATTCGTGCCCGTTTACAGGAGCTTCACCCAGATTTAACGGTGGAGTTGGTTAAGTTTGTCACGCAAGGCGATAAAATTTTAGATACACCTTTAGCAAAAATTGGTGGCAAAGGGTTGTTCGTTAAAGAATTGGAAGCAGCACTTTTAGATGGTCGTGCGGACCTTGCTGTACATTCAATGAAAGATGTTCCGATGGCATTACCAGAAGGTTTAACTTTGGCCGTAATTTGCGAACGTGAAGATCCGTTAGATGCTTTTGTTTCGAATCAATTTGAAAAATTTGCTGATTTGCCGCAAGGAGCAAAAGTTGGCACCTCAAGTTTACGTCGTAAATCACAAATTTTAAAACAACGTCCAGATCTACAAATTATTGATTTACGTGGTAATGTCGGTACCCGCTTAGCGAAGCTAGACGATGGTCAATATGATGCTATTATCTTGGCGAGTGCTGGTTTAAAACGTTTAGGATTGGCAGAACGCATTCGCCACTGTATCGAGCCAAGTGTAAGTTTGCCTGCGGTGGGACAGGGCGCTCTTGGTTTGGAATGCCGTGCAGATGACCAAGAAGTGTTGGCTTTAATTCAGCCACTTCTACACCCAGAGACAGATGTATGTGTACGTGCTGAGCGAGCATTCAATGCTTATCTTGAAGGTGGTTGTCAGGTGCCGATTGCAGGTTATGCAACATTACAAGATGGAAAAATTCATATTGAAGGCCGTGTAGGTAGTGTTGATGGGCAAACATTATTACGGGCTGAGCTTACAGATGAAGCGAATAATGCTCAGCAATTAGGTGAAAACCTTGCTCGGAACTTACTTGATCAAGGCGCTGGTGATTTATTAAAGGCCCTTTACTAACGCTATGTTGTTTATTAATACCCGACCTGATTCGCGTGCGGCTGAATTAACTCATGCTTTGCAGAAGAAGGGGTTTCAGGTCGAGTCTTTACCTCTTTTAGAACTGGTTGCTCAACCTTTTTCAGAATCACTCTCTCAACTCTATCAGCAGTTAACTGGTGCACAAGCGATTGTAGTGGTTAGTCCTACTGCTGTTGATGTGGGGATGCAGTATTTAACACAAAGTGGTTTAAAAATAGATGAGCTAAAACATATTCAATGGATTGCGGTGGGACAGGCGACGGCTAATCGTCTTCACGACTATGGGATTGAAGCGCATGTTCCTGAGGTTGAAACTTCCGAGGGAATGCTTAACTTGCCTCTTCTTCATCGTATGCAAAAATCAGGTAGCGTGGCTTTTTGGAGAGGTGAAGGCGGCCGTCAATTTATGATGGAAACTTTGCAACAGCAAGGAATTCAGATTTTAAATTTTGTTCTATATCGCAGGCAGTGTCCGCAAGCTTCATATTCGACATTCAAACATCTGACACAGAATTCAAATTATAATTTAGATAAATGGCTCGTCTTAATTACCAGTGAGGCGAGCTGGAAATACTGGTTAGAGCTTTGTTTAAAAAATAAGGCACAACCTGATTGCGTATATTTAGTTTTAGGACCACGCCTTTTTCAACTTGTTAAAGACTATCGCGATCAGCAACAAGCTCATTTTCACATTATTCAACTTGAAAATTTATCGCCTTCGGGGATGATTCATCACATTCAGGCATTATAAGGATTCGTATGAGAAAACTTGTTTCTATCATCATTTTGCTGGGCATCGCTTGGGTGGCTAAGCTCAGCTACGATATGTGGCAAATTTCTCGTACCGTCCCTGAACTTCAGCAAACCTTGCTGCAATCTGAACAGCAATATGCCAATTTGAATGATCAATTGGTTGCTTTGCAAAGACAAATTCAAAATCAACCAAGTCATAATTCTAAAACAACGCCTTTAGCAACGACTGAAGTTGTTCAAACCGGAATTGCACCGACCGTATTAATTAAACAAAAATTAGAGTTAATCCAGTTTGCAATTGACCAACAGCAATTTATTTATGCTGTAGATCATCTAACCCAACTACAGCAAACCCTACCACAATATGGAATTGCTCCTGCATTACAACACAGCTTAAATCAGGCTCTTGAGCAAGATAAGCAGGCTATTCAACAGTTTGTACTTGCTCAAAATCAGCGACATCAACTCATTGATGATTTACTCCAGAATATTGATAAAAATATTCAACAAGCTTTAAAGCAGCCTAAATTTGAGATGGACCAATCCGAGGCTGTGTCATGGTGGAAAAAATGGTTCCGTATTGAGAAAGTAGAAACGCCATCTATTAATTTAATGAACCGAAGTGTAGTGCTTAAAGAAGTGCAATTAAGGCTATTAATTGCTGAGCAAGCTTTAAACCAAGGAAAAATGGCTGAATATCAAAATGAGTTGCAGACAGTAATGCAAAAACTAAATGAATTACCCGATGCGACTAGCCAACAACTCAAAAACCGTATTGCTAAAGTGGCACATTTATCTGTAGTGCCTGTTCCTAAATTATCGACACTTGGTCTAATCGGCTCATAAGGAGGACACATGAAGCATCTCCTGTGGGTTTACTTTTTAATTAGCTTAGTCCTTTTCGCAGCCTTGGCTTTATTCAGTTATGGCTATGGTATGGGATATGTTTATATTTACTGGCGGCAATTGCAATTGCAAACAAATGTATGGGGATTAGTCTTTACGTTTGTTGTGATGAGCTTTATTGCTCAGGTGATATGGCTCTGGATTAAGCGTTATTCTTCTCGGGAACAAAGAAAGAGAGAGAATATTTTTCAGTTTAAAAACCTTCATCCGTATGAACAATTAGGTATTGTCTGGTTATTAGAGGCTGCTGAAGATCAACGGGTATTTATCGAACGTGTTTTTACTCAATCAGGCCTTCTAAAAAATATTATTGATGCCAAATTTCTAGTTTTAAGTGGAGATTACCAAAAAGCTTTAGAGGCCTTGGATCAATCCCCACCAATGGCTTTTGAGTTAGCAGAATTACAGCGTATTGAAATATTCTTGGCACAAAACGAAGCTGAACGTGCCTTAACCCATCTTGAGTTTTTATATCAGCATCAGTTATCGCCATGGCTTGAAGAGATTGAGACAGCATATCAACAACGTTTAACGGCGCTTTGGGGGCAGCTTGCTTTACAACAACCATGGGTATACTTGCGTTCTATGAAATATGGTTTGTTGGACGCTGAACATCGTGATTTATGGCTACAACAACTTCTTCAACAGTTTGATCAAGCTTCAATTGATGATTTACAAGCATTGCAACAGCGCTATCTAGATTTAGAGTCAGAAATTCAAACCAGACCTTATAGCAGTAAATTGTTATGGTTAAAACTTTTGGCCCGTATGCCAGAAATGAGTATTCAGCATGAAGCATTAACCTTGCATTTACTCAAAGAGCAATTCGATCCGGACGTATTTTACTTATGGTTTCAGCAACAATTGCTTAAGCAGGTTCCTGACTATGCCGATGTTGAAGAAAAGATTAATCAATTTGAATCTCAATATATGAATTTGCCAGTTTTAACATTTGCAAAATGGCATGTTTACATGGCAACAGGTCGTCAAGCTGAAGCAGAAATATTATTAAGTTTATACCCTGATAATATTTTAATGAGCTATTTACGTATTAAATCAACCTTAAAAGAAGATGATGAGTTAATCAAACAGTTAAACCTAATCTTTGAAAATGATGCGAATTTTTTAAAATTTAAAATCTGAGGTAAAAATGAAAGAACTGTCTGTCTACCCTGTAATATACGACCAGAAAGTAGCATGGGGAGATATGGATGCTTTTGGCCATGTCAATAATGTGCAATATTATAGATATATTGAAAGCTCACGTATTTTATATATGGAAAATGTAAATATATTAACTCCAAATATATATACTGTTGTTGCTTCAAGTCAGTGCAAATATTTAAAACCTGTGTTTTATCCAGATGTATTGAAAGTAGGGGTTCGTGTAGAAGAGTTACGTAAGAGCGCGTTCCGTATGGCTTATATATTATGGAGTGAATCGCAGCAGCAAATCGTTGCTACAGGTGAAGCAGTTATGGTTTGTGTGAATAAAATGACAGGATTAAAATGTGAAATACCAAGTGAAGTAAAAAGTAAAATTATTGAATTAGAAAAATCAGTTGGGCATGATTTAATACATTTAGCTTAAATAAATATTAAGAAAATATATTACAATTATAATTGCTAATGTAATTAAAAAGTAAATTTATAGCGTTATTCTGATGAACTTGACTTTCAAACTATTGCTTATTGAATAGAATATAAATATGATTGGTTATGATTTAATGTTTTTAAATTTTGTCTGTATTATTTGAATTGTCAGTAAGACTGGAGTATTTATTAATGAAACCGGATATTAGTGAATTATCTGTTGAAGAGTTAAAACGCTTACAAGAAGAAGCAGAAGCTTTAATTGCAAGCAAAAAAGATCAAGCAATCGAAGATGCTTATAATCAAATTATCGAAATTGCTGAAAATGTAGGTTTTAGTGTTGAACAGCTTCTAGAATTTGGCGCTCAAAAACGTAAGAAAACAACACGTAAATCTGTAGAACCACGTTACCGTAACAAAAACAATGCTGAAGAGACTTGGACTGGTCGCGGTAAACAACCACGTTGGTTAGTTGCTGAAATTGAAAAAGGTGCAAAACTTGAAGATTTCTTAATCTAATTGTATTGCCTCTTAAAAAGCCAAGCGATTCTGCTTGGCTTTTTTATTTTTAAAAAGAATTAAAAAAATTTTATTTTAAATATGAATATTCAATAAGGTGCTTGAGTTGCTAATTAAGAGCATTGTTGAGACTAAATTTTCATTTAGCAAGATCAATCGTAAATTTCATGATTTTGTCATACGTTCAACTTATAGTCTTTAGCGAGACGCCAAGCCCGATTGCTTGGTTTTTTTATATGAAGTGAATTGGCGATGTTGAAAAAGTATGCATAATGTCAGACTAGAGAGGAACTCTCATATAAGGATGATAATTTGCATGTTGGTAAGGCTGAATGAAGAAAAAGTCTAAGCAATGGAAGTGGTGGTTTTTTGCCCTCATTGCATTTTTAATTTTTATTATTTTACAGATTCCGGCGACTTGGCTTATCTCTAAATTTTCAAAGAATAATCAAACTGTCCATAATGTAAGTGGCAACATCTGGCAGGGGCAGGCAGACTGGCACCGTGGAACGTTACGAGGCACTATCCACTGGAAAACGAGACCGCTAGACTTACTTTTATTACGCTTTGCTGCAAATGTTGATATTCATAGTGGTAATACGCAATTAACGGGGATTATGGCGTATGGTTTTGGAAAAAAAGTTATTGTAAGGGATATGAATGGCCAGATTGCTCCAGAAACACTGAAGCAAATTGTAAATTGGCAATGGCCTGTAAACAGTATTCAACTTAAAGATATCCAATTTAATTATAAAAAAGAGCAAGGCTTTGCGGCAGTTGATGGGCAATTGCATTGGGGTGGTGGGGCGCTCATTTATAATATTGGTGATCGTCAAGATCGTATGAATATGCCTTCTTTAAGTGGGCAGTTGACTGACCAGAACGGACAACTACAAGTGGACATCCGTGATCAGCGTAATCAAAAAATGGCCAATCTTTTACTAGATGCCAATATGATGCTGGATGTTCAGCTCACACAGCGTTTATTACTCAATGTTCCATCATATGACGGTAAAGCCGGTTTGGATACTTTTGTCATTAGTTCTCGCCAACCATTATTACAAGGTGGCAACTAATGAAAGTATGGATTGATAAATTACAGCAATTGCAATGGCAAAAATTAGATCGACTGAGTGTAGTGGTCCTTGCCATTTTAATTTTGTGGTTATGTTGGAAACTCGCTTCATTTTTTTGGTTGGTGATTGCGCCTCCTCAACTGATGCAATTTGATCGGGTAGAACTCGGTTCTCAACAACCACAAATACCAAATATTAGTACTTTTTCACTTTTTAACGAACCTTCTGCCAATGCGGCTCAAGAAAGCGTGAATTTAGAATTGCAGGGTGTAATGGTCGGCTATCCAAACCGGTTTTCCTCTGCTGTTATTAAAATTGATAATACTGCTGAGCGTTATCGAGTTGGTGAAACCATTGGTTCAACTTCTTACCAATTGGCAGAGGTGTATTGGGATCATGTTGTGTTGAGTCAAGGAAATGGCAGTACCCGTGAACTTCAGTTCAAAGGTTTGCCAAATGGTTTATATCAACCGATGACTCCGGATGCTTCACAACAAAGTGCTACACCGTCTCAACCTACAGAGCCTATGAATACGGCCCAACAGGCATTGGGACAAGCGATCCAGCAGATGCAAGGTAACCGAGAGCAATACCTCCGAGATATGGGGGTAAGTGGTAACTCAGGTGAAGGCTATGAAGTTACAGAACGTACACCGACTGCACTTAGAAATAAGTTAGGTTTAAGACCTGGCGATCGAATTGTCTCTTTGAATGGTCAAACGGTTGGGCAAGGGCAAACGGATGTGCAATTACTTGAGCAGGCTCGTCGAGCAGGGCAAGTAAAAATAGAAATAAAACGTGGTGATCAAGTGATGACCATACAACAAAATTTTTAGTGATAACACGTCACCATAAGAGTTAGGAAATATCGCGAGTTATGGCTTTATTGAATCATCAACGTCCACTTTGGGCATTACTTGCAGCAGCCCCATTGATTGCGACAGTAAGTAGCAGTGCCTATGCCCAAACATGGAAGATCAATTTACGTGATGCTGACTTAACTGCCTTTATTAATGAAGTTGCAGACATTACAGGAAAGAACTTCGCTGTAGATCCGAGAGTACGTGGTAATGTCACGGTTATTTCTAATAAACCATTAAATAAAGATGAAGTTTATGACCTATTTCTTGGGGTCTTAAATGTAAACGGGGTGGTTGCTATTCCGTCTGGTAATACCATTAAGCTTGTACCGGATAGCAATGTTAAAAACTCGGGAATTCCTTATGATTCTAGAAATAGGGTTCGTGGTGATCAAATCGTTACACGTGTGATTTGGCTGGAAAATACTAATCCAAATGACTTAATTCCAGCACTTCGTCCCTTAATGCCGCAATTTGCACATATGGCGGCAATTGCAGGAACCAATGCACTTATTGTTTCTGATAGAGCGGCGAATATTTATCAACTTGAAAATATTATTCGTAACTTGGATGGAACTGGGCAAAATGATATTGAAGCGATCACGCTTCAGTCGAGCCAAGCAGAAGAAATTATTACCCAGCTTGAAGCGATGAGCGCAACAGGTGCATCTAAAGATTTTAGCGGTGCCCGTATTCGTATTATTGCTGATAATCGGACAAACCGTATTTTAATAAAAGGTGATCCGCAAACACGTAAACGTATTCGTCATATGATTGAGATGCTGGATGTACCTTCGGCAGATCGTTTAGGTGGCTTAAAAGTTTTCCGTTTGAAGTATGCCAGTGCTAAAAACTTGTCTGAAATTTTGCAAGGCTTAGTCACAGGACAGGCAGTATCTTCATCGAATAATAGTAATAATTCATCTAACTCATCGAATCCGATTAATAGTTTAATTGGTAATAACCAGAATTCTGGTTCAAATACATCGGGTTCAAGTGGTACCTCAATTTCAACTCCTGCAATTAACCTAAACGGTAATTCGAACAGTAGTAATCAGAACAATATCACCAGCTTTAATCAAAACGGTGTGAGTATTATTGCAGATAATGCTCAGAACTCATTGGTAGTTAAAGCTGATCCCCAATTAATGCGTGAAATTGAGTCTGCGATTCAGCAACTTGACGTTCGCCGTCAACAAGTACTCATCGAAGCTGCAATTATTGAAGTCTCTGGTAAAGATGCGGATCAGTTAGGGGTGCAATGGGCTCTTGGTGATATTAATAGTGGTATAGGCTTGATTAACTTTACAAATGCGGGTTCAAGTTTAGCTTCGCTGGCAGCTGGCTATTTAACAGGAGGAGCTGCTGGTTTGGGAAGCGCAATTGGTGCTGGTAGCTCAATCGCATTAGGAAAATATAAAGAAGGTGCAGATGGTTCTCGTCAACTTTATGGAGCCCTAATCCAAGCTTTAAAAGAGAATACAGCTTCTAATTTATTGTCTACTCCCTCTATTGTGACTATGGATAATGAGGAGGCTTATATTGTTGTAGGTCAAAATGTTCCATTTGTAACAGGTTCGGTCACTACCAATAGTACAGGTATTAATCCCTATACAACTGTGGAGCGTAAAGATGTCGGTGTAACATTAAAAGTCATTCCTCATATTGGTGAGAATGGTACAGTTCGCCTTGAAATTGAACAGGAAGTTTCAAATGTTCAAGCAAGTAAAGGACAAGCTGCGGACTTAATTACTAATAAACGTGCTATTAAAACGGCTGTATTAGCCGAACATGGCCAAACAGTAGTTTTAGGTGGTTTGGTTTCAGATGACGTTGAGTTTAACCGTCAGGGCATTCCTGGTTTAAGTAGTATTCCTTATTTAGGACGTTTATTCCGCTCAGATACTCGAAGCAATACTAAACGTAACCTTCTCGTTTTTATTCACCCAACAATTGTAGGCGATGCAAATGATGTACGCCGTTTATCTCAGCAGCGCTATAATCAACTTTATAGTTTGCAATTGGCTATGGATAAAAATGGCAACTTTGCAAAATTACCTGAGCAAGTTGATGATCTTTATAATCAAAAAATGACCCCACCGAGTATTGCCTCTAAGCCAAAAAATTACCAACAGGTTCCATCAGGTGGTAAAAGTTCGACCATAACTACGCCGGTAGCTGTAGAACCTACCGTCCAAAAGCAAACACTACAGTTGCCTGATCCTGAAATTAATCGTACTAAAAATACAGTAACAACAACGACACTGCGTCCAAGCACAGCGCCGTAGTAGCATGTTATGATTAATAAAAAATGAATAGGACATAGGCATGACTTGGAAATTACAAGCAATTACTGGTGAATTTACTGGCCAAGAAATTAATGTTGATCGTGATATGTTGGTGGGACGTCATCAAGATGCCGATTTATTACTACAGGCTGCTGAAATTTCACGACGCCATGCAGCATTGCTGTTAAAAGGTCAAGCGCTATGGGTGCAAGACCTTAATTCATCGAATGGTACGTTTGTAAACGATATTCGTATTGAGCAAGAAAAACAGTTGCATGATGGCGATATTGTTCAATTCGCAAGTTTAAAATTTTCAGTTTTCGCCCCTGCACAAGAAAATACGGATTTACCTGAAATTGAGGTAGAACCAGTACAAACTGCACCGACACAAGATTTAAGCGATCAAGGTATGCCAAGTATTGCGGAGCGTGCAGCGGAAACTGAAGTGAGTCGTGATGGAATGCCTCAGCGAGTTTCTGTGCCAAAACCAGCACCGATTCCTGAAGGGGTGGATATTCATGCTCAGCCAGAACAAACCCCTGTTGCTATTGAGGAGCCAGTTTCTCGGGTTACTGAAGAGAAAGAGCAGCAAAAGAATGCATCTATTGGTCTAGTGACCATTATTATTTTAGTGATTTTAGCTGTATTGGCGTGGTTATTCTTTAAATAATTCGTTGGTGCTTTTACAATCAAGGCATGCTAAACGCATGCCTTTTTAATTTTGAGTAGAAGAAAATGTCTGTTGCACAACTAAGTAAGCGCGATTTAATTTTATTTGATCTAGATGGAACGTTGGTTGACTCCGCTGCCGATTTATATCGGTCTATGAACTTAAGTCTGCAATCACTCAGTTGGCCATTGGTAACAGAAGCACAAATACGGGAATGGGTAGGTAAAGGGGCTTCAAAACTTTGTGAAAGTGTTCTGCTTCATATATTTGGAAAATTAGATGTTGAGCAACATAAAGTTTTATTACAGAAATTTGTAGAGGTATATGGTGCGGAGCTGTGTGTGAATACTCAAATTTACCCAGGTGTACCTGAGTTTTTAAAACATTGCCAAACTTTGAATATCAAAATGGCATGTGTGACTAATAAGCCTGTCAAACTTGCTCAAGGGTTACTGGATGCGCTAGAGCTTTCTTCTTATTTTCAAGTTGTACTTGGAGGAGATAGCTTACCTGAAAGAAAGCCGCACCCACTACCATTATTGCATTGCATGGAAAGCCTAAAAATATCTGCTTCACAATCATTGATGATTGGTGACTCAAGTAATGATATTGAAGCCGCACGCCGTGCTGGAATTGATTGTATTGTGGTTAGCTATGGCTATAATCATGGAGAGAATATCTATGATTGCCAACCTCAGCAAGTTGTTGATAGTCTTGCTGAGTTAATTGTCTAATGAAGAAAATGGAGATAAGAATGAATAAGCGTATGGTTTTTCGATGGCGTGTCTAAACCGAATCTAGAAAAACACACTTTTAAATCGAAACCATATTAGAGAAGATTCATGACAACATTAGCGCAATTCGAGCAACTTAAGGCTGCTGGTTACAATACCATTCCTGTTTATCGTCAACGTTTAGCGGATACAGAAACCCCATTATCTGTTTTTGCTCGTTTTAAGGATCAAACACAGGCTTACTTATTTGAGTCTGTTGAAGGGGGCGAAAACTGGGCGCGCTACTCTATGATTGGTTTAGGCGAATCAACAGTTTTTTCCTGTAACGCTGGCGTTTTATCTATACAACATGCTGACGGATCAGTAACACAGCAAAATTGTCTAGACCCATTCCAATATATCCGTGAATTCCAAAAACAATTTAAAGTTCCCGCGGCTAAACTCTTACCGGACTTACCAAGCTTTACGGGCGGTTTGGTGGGTTATTTGGGCTACGATGCTGTCCGCTATATCGAGCCACGTTTAAAGAATGTACCTACGGCTGATCCGATTGCGCTACCAGATTTATGGTTGATGCTCTCAAAGACAGTCATTGTTTTTGACAATCTTAAAGATACGCTATTTTTAATTGTGCATGCGGATACAGAGCAGAGTAATGCTTATGAAGACGCTCAGCAAAAATTAGATCAATTAGAACAGTTGTTGGCGACTCCAGTTAGTTTGCAAGCGCGACCACATACGCCCCCGCATTTTGAATCAATTACTGGTAAAGCAAAGTTCTTAGAGACGGTAGAGAAGGTTAAAGAATATATCCGTGCAGGCGATGTGATGCAGGTTGTACCTGGGCAGCGTATGGTTTCTGATTTTGATGGAGAAGCTTTACAGGTTTACCGTGCATTACGTCATTTAAATCCATCACCTTATCTATTCTTGGTTCAAGGACAAACGATTACTGATAAAAAACCATTTCATATTGTTGGTTCATCACCGGAAATTTTATCTCGTTTAGAAAATGGTATTGCTACAGTTCGACCTTTGGCAGGAACTAGACCGCGCGGTAAAACTAAAGAAGAAGATATAGCATTAGAAAAAGATTTGCTGTCTGATGAAAAGGAGATTGCTGAACATTTAATGCTGATTGATCTTGGGCGAAATGATGTAGGGCGCGTATCGAAAATAGGTAAAGTCCAAGTTACGGATCAAATGGTGATTGAGCGCTATTCACATGTCATGCATATTGTTTCAAATGTACAAGGTGAAGTGCGAGATGATATCGATGCACTTGATGTATTTAAAGCCACCTTTCCGGCAGGAACTTTATCAGGTGCCCCAAAAATTCGCGCAATGGAAATTATTGATGAAGTAGAGCCTGTGAAAAGGGGAGTTTTTGGCGGGGCTGTTGGTTATTTGGGATGGCATGGTGAAATGGATATGTCGATTGCAATCCGTACTTGTGTTATCCGTGACAAAAAGGTGTATGTACAGGCTGGTGCAGGGCTAGTTGCTGACTCAAATCCAGAATCTGAGTGGAATGAAACTCAAATAAAAGCTCGTGCAGTGATCAAAGCGGTTGAATTATCATCAAACGGATTGATTTTATGAGTTTTTAGCGGTTTTTTTAAAAAAACCGCTTGCATCGTTTGGAAGTTTTGCTAAACTGCACACCGTTCCGATACGAAACGTACGAAACACTAAGAAACGCCGGCATAGCTCAGTTGGTAGAGCAACTGACTTGTAATCAGTAGGTCCACAGTTCGAATCCGTGTGCCGGCACCATTTTAAAGTGTTAAGTTAATTGAGTAAAGAACGGCACTGTAGATAAGTGCGATATTGGTGAGATTCCCGAGCGGCCAAAGGGGGCAGACTGTAACTCTGTTGCGAAAGCTTCGAAGGTTCGAATCCTTCTCTCACCACCATCTCTAAACTTCGAGTGAAGTGGTTATTACCAACGTTGCGGGAGTAGCTCAGTTGGTAGAGCGGCAGCCTTCCAAGCTGCATGTCGCGAGTTCGATCCTCGTCTCCCGCTCCATCGAAGGATAGTCGCTCTTATAGCTCAGTGGTAGAGCACTCCCTTGGTAAGGGAGAGGTCTCGAGTTCAAATCTCGATAAGAGCTCCAGATATTAAAGTTTAATGTGGATTTCCACAAAGTTTTCAAAAAGCAGGCTATATAGTCTGCTTTTCAAGTATTAGGTGTCTAGTTTTTTTAGGCGATATGTCGATAAACTGAGTTAGCTCAGCGCCATTTGTAGGTGGTTCGACGTAAACGAGGAAGATCATCATGGCTAAAGCCAAGTTTGAACGTAATAAACCACACGTAAACGTGGGTACAATCGGTCACGTTGACCATGGTAAAACAACTTTAACTGCTGCGATTGCAACAATTTGTGCAAAAACTTACGGCGGTGAAGCGAAAGATTACTCACAAATCGACTCAGCACCTGAAGAAAAAGCACGTGGTATTACAATTAATACATCACACGTAGAATACGATTCTCCAACTCGTCACTACGCACACGTTGACTGCCCAGGCCACGCCGACTACGTTAAAAACATGATCACTGGTGCTGCTCAGATGGACGGCGCGATCCTTGTATGTGCTGCAACTGACGGTCCAATGCCACAAACTCGTGAGCACATCCTTCTTTCTCGTCAGGTAGGTGTACCTTACATCATCGTATTCTTAAACAAATGCGACCTTGTTGATGACGAAGAATTACTTGAATTAGTAGAAATGGAAGTACGTGAACTTCTTTCTACTTATGACTTCCCAGGTGATGACACTCCAGTAATCCGTGGTTCAGCTCTTGCAGCGCTTAACGGTGAAGCTGGTCCTTACGGTGAAGAATCAGTTCTTGCTCTTGTAGCAGCACTTGACTCTTACATCCCAGAGCCAGAGCGTGCAATCGACAAAGCATTCTTGATGCCAATCGAAGACGTATTCTCAATTTCTGGTCGTGGTACAGTAGTAACAGGCCGTGTTGAAGCTGGTATCATCAAAGTTGGTGAAGAAGTAGAGATCGTTGGTATTAAAGATACAGTTAAAACAACTGTAACTGGCGTAGAAATGTTCCGTAAACTTCTTGACGAAGGCCGTGCAGGTGAGAACTGTGGTATCTTACTTCGTGGTACTAAGCGTGAAGAAGTACAACGTGGTCAAGTACTTGCTAAACCAGGTACAATCAAGCCGCACACTAAATTCGACGCAGAAGTATACGTACTTTCTAAAGAAGAAGGTGGTCGTCACACTCCATTCTTAAATGGTTACCGTCCACAGTTCTACTTCCGTACAACTGACGTAACTGGTGCGATCCAGTTGAAAGAAGGCGTTGAAATGGTAATGCCAGGTGACAACGTTGAAATGTCAGTAGAATTAATCCACCCAATCGCAATGGACCCAGGTCTACGTTTTGCGATCCGTGAAGGTGGTCGTACTGTAGGTGCTGGTGTTGTTGCTAAAGTAACTGCATAA